>CAYINH010000245.1:0-4628 GCA_964364615.1 uncultured Gemmatimonadaceae bacterium | reverse complement strand
CCATCGGGCTCAACACCCCCCGCCCGCCCCGGTTCAGGACATGGGTGTAGATCATCGTGGTACTCACGTCCGAGTGACCAAGGAGTTCCTGGACGGTTCGAATGTCGTAGCCCGACTCCAACAGGTGCGTCGCAAACGAGTGGCGCAGGGTGTGGCAGGTGGCCCGCTTGGGGATTCCCGCTGCCAGGACCGCCCGCTTGATCGTTCGCTGGACGGCCGATTCGTGAAGATGATGACGCCGATGATTGCCGGTGGCTGCGTCGCGATAGGTTCGATGGGCCGGGAACACCCAGTACCAAGCCCATTCCCGATCGGCTCGTGGGTATTTTCGGCCGAGCGCCCCGGGTAGCGCAACCCCGATCTGAGCCGCCGCGTCCCGCTCATGAACCGGCTTGACCACCGCTAAGTGCCTTTGCAGCCTGGACTTGACGGCATCGGGTAGCATCGTGATCCGATCCTTGTTCCCCTTGCCAGCTCGAACCTTGATCTCCCCGCGATCGAGATCGATGTCCTTGATCCGGAGCGTCAGGCATTCCAGCAGGCGGAGTCCCGCACCATAGAGCAACGATCCGATGATCCACATGGTCCCCTCCAGTTGCTCCAACAGCGCCGCCACCTCCGCGTGGTTCAACACCACCGGCAAACGCGACGTGGGGCGGGCCCAGGTGAACTCACCCAGGTCACCGAGATTGCTCTTCAGGACCTCGTGGTACAGGAAGAACAAGGCGCTCCGCGCCTGGGTTTGGGTTCCGGCCGAGACCCGCTGCTCGGTGGCCAGATGAGTGAGGTAGGAGGCTACCTCGGACGCCCCCATGGTCCTGGGGTGACGGAGCCGGTGATACCGGATGTACCGGACAATCCAACTGGTGTACGCCTGCTCGGTGCGCGGGCTGAGGCGACGATACTTGATCCGGTCACGGACGGCTTGCAGGAGTAAGGATTTCGGCGGCATCTCCCAAGTTCGAAACTGGGAGATCGACGATCAAGAGCAGAAAAACGCGATTCGACGCCAGGCCCCGAATTGCCGGAGATGGTGATCGATGTGCTTGTACGCCAAGATCCCCCACGACGACTTGGTCATCCGCGCTGACGGCAGGAGGTTCAATCGAAGCAGGTCCCTCCACCATCGTGCTCGAAGTACCTTACCGCCGGCTCCGCGCGAATCCCCGGGATCATCTGGTCCTGCACGTTGGCGTAGATCGCACCGATGGACTGATAGACTGCGGTCACCGTCCCGCCCCGGCCTGTCACTACGGTTGGGTCGATGGCATTCCTGAAGCCGACAAACGCCGAGATGGAGTAATCCTGCGGGACCGTGACACCCCTGACCTTCGTCGCCACCAGGCTTCGCACGGCCAGGGTGGGCAGAATGGTGCGGACCGCATCGACGTGGAACGAATGTACGATCGTGCCGCCGGCCGCCACGATCGCCTGGAGTTGTTCCCTCCTGGGACCGGTGTCCGGGTCGTCGGCGGTGTACCGCGGCAGGTGGACGTCGAACAGGCCCAATGCTGGCTCGGGCGCCGAGGGCCACCAGCGCCCGCAGGTGAACTGAACCGGAAAGGCGAAGGCATACTGGGCGGGGTCGCCCCGATCCGGGCCGAGCAACTCATCGGCAGCGCAGCCGGAAACCGCCACCAGAGAGGCTGCCAGATACCGCAGGGTTCGCACGGTGATGCCTCCTACAGGGAGTTGATCTGACCGATGAACAGGATCGTCCCCGACAGCCGCTCGTGGATCACCAACAGGAACGGCCGGTCCACCACGAACCAGGCTGGCGCGGACGTGACCCCGACCCCCACCACCGTGGCCGCTGCGGCCTCGGTCCCCTCCTCATTCACGTCCACAAAGGTCTTCTGGAGCACCCGGGAGATGAACAGCCTCTCCGGTCGGACATCCGCGATCCCGTACAGATCCGCCCGAGACCCGTCAAACGCGATCCCCATGCCGAGCGCGGTCAGGTCAGCATTGAGTTTCCTCTCGTACTCCAGCCGGAACTTCGGCACCTTCAGGCCGAGCTTCTGCTCGACAAACAATGCCCGCTGGTCCCTCCAGGCGCCGGCATCAACCTGGGAGAGGACCTCGGCCGGGGTGGTCCCGGTCTCCGGCAGAATGACCGTCATCGCGAACGCCCCGTTGCCGTACAGCAACTCCACCGCCTCGTAGTTGGACCCGCGGGCGTACCGGAGCGGGCCCGGCTCGCGGTTCATCATCGACACATCCCGGGTCGAGCCGTCCCCACCGTGAAACGGCTCCGGACGGGTCCGGCCCCGATCGAATCCGTCGCGCCAGCTCCCCTTGAAGTAGACCGCGTTGATCAGGAAGGCGACCTCGTCCTGCCGGATCTCGTCCAGCAGCTTGGGGATCTCGTTCCGGGTCTTCTCTCCCACCCAGGAATTGATGGTGGCGACCGTCGCCGGATCCCTGAAATCGAGCGAGCGGGCCTCGGCATCGAAAAAGGTGCGGGCCGCCGTCACGAACGACGGGAGGATCGGAAAGCCCTTGTCGCTCCAGACGGAGTTGGCCACCGCCAGTTCGGTGGACCGACTGAGTCCGCCGAGCAGATCGAGCAGGTCCCGGTAGCCCTGGTTGATCTCGGACAGGGGAGCGGTCCCGAGCCGCAGCGCCGACCGCATCGCCTCGAAGGTCTCTCCTCCCGCACCGTTCAACGCCATCCCCAGCGCCATCGAGGCGCTGAACGGGGAGAGGAAGGCGTTCTTTTCTGGCGGGAGATCCCGGGTGGCTTCGCGGAAGAGATCGAAGGTGAACTGGTTCCCGGCATCGATCACCTGCTGTTCGGCGGCACTCAGCGATCGAGGCAGGGCTTCGAGCAGGGGCTCGGACCCCGACGGCTCGGTGGAACACCCGCTGGCGAGGATCAGGACCAGGGCACAGGGCAACAGGGGGGTCGCGCGGCTCATCAGGCACCTCAGTCAGGCTGAACACCCCAAGAGGCCCGCATCGGGTGTGCCAATTGGCCGACCGGCACTCAACCCGCTGGGGCGCCGGTGCTTCTGATTCCGGAGTCCGAGGCAGAGTTGGCCTGCCGTGTCCAACTGACACGACCGCGCCGCCCGCCACTGTGTCGCCTACAGCGGCCTCCCCAGGATCGCCTCAATCTCGGCCCGGGCCCGGAGGTACTCGAACCGAGCCGACACCGCCGACTCCTCCGCCCGGGTCAATCCCGACTGCGCGGTGTTCAGATCCACGATGCCGATCGCGCCGAGCCGATACCGCTCCAGCGCGATCGTCACGTCGGCCCGCGCCGCATCCACACTCAGCCGGGTCAACTCGATCCGCTGCCGCGCGGCCTCAAGTCCCGCGAACTGACCCGACAGCCGCGACTCCACCTCGCGCCGGGCATCGGCCAATCGGGCCCGTTCGGTGTCCAGCACCACCCGCTGCCGCACCACCTGCTCCTCCCGCTGAAACCGGTTGAACAGGGGCCACGACACGCCAAGTTGGATCGAACGGTTGTTGAACAGCTCGTAGTCGGTTCGATCATTCCCGGCGAACTGGTAGCTGCCCGACAGCACCAGCCGCGGCCAGTACCCTGACTTCGCGGCACTCACCGCCGCCTGGGCCGCCCGGACACTTGCCTCGGCGCTCTGGACCGATGGAGCCCGGGCCAGCGCCTCGACCAGCAGCGCGGCGGTATCGATCACCGCGCCGGGCACCACCAGGGAACTGTCGCGCTGGGCGGCCACTCGCCCGGGCACCCCGAGCCGACGGGCCAGGTTGAGTTCCGAGCTGGCGAGCCGGGCCTCCTCGCTCACCAGTTGCAGTTTGGCTTCGCCCAGCTGCACCACTGCCCGGAGCGAGTCGGCCACGTTGGCGGCCCGGGTCACCAGCTTGGCCACGGCCACCAGGAGCTGCTCCTCACCGCGCCGGACGGTCTCCTGGCGGACCGCCACCAGTTCGCGGGACGAGAGGGCGTTGAAGAACTCGTTGGAGACCTGGAGTGCCGATTGGGCCAGCGCCTCGGTCAGAGTGGCCTCCGCCTGGTCTTCGCGACCCCGGGCGGCCCGGACGTCGGCCTCCCGGCGGAACCCGTCGAAGATGTTGAGGCTGGCCGAGAGGCCCATCCCGACGCTCTGGCTCTTGGCTCCGCCGGGAAGGACTTGACCGGTGATCGGGTCGGTGCGGGAGGGCCCGTCGCTGAACGAGGACCCGCCGCTGGCATTGGCCGAGAGGTCGGGGAGGTAGGCCCCCCTGGCGGAACGGACCGTGGCGCCGGCGGAGCGGAAGCCACCCTGGGCTTGCACAACATTGGGGTCGTGTCGAGCGGCCAGGGCAATGGCCTCCCGGAGGGTGACGTTTGCTGGCCGCTGGGCCGCGAGCGGAACCGCAAACAGCGAAGCGAGAGCAAGTATCCAGGCGAGTCGGGGCACCGGGAATCCTTCTGGAATAAGTGGGCCGGGGGTCAGGTTCGCCTTGTTAGATGCACACGAAGCGGCGAGCGACGCAAGAGGGCGCTTCCGCGGGCTATCCACTCGGTCCGGGGGTCCGGACCAGGTAGGCCTCCATCGCGAAGTATTCCGCCAGCCCCAGCCGGTCCAGGATCGCCGCCGTCTCCTTGTTCCGGCTCTCCACCCGCTGCCAGAACTCCCGGTCGTCCAGCCCCGGAA
>CAYINH010000244.1:0-4637 GCA_964364615.1 uncultured Gemmatimonadaceae bacterium | reverse complement strand
TGCCCCCGCTGCCTGACCGCGCTCTCCAATGAGGAGGCGGAGAAGGAGGAGGTCGCCGGCAAGCTCTGGCACCTCCGCTACCCGCTGGAGGGCGGCGGCCATCTGGTGGTCGCCACCACCCGGCCGGAGACGATGCTGGGCGACACCGGGGTAGCGGTCCATCCCGACGACCCCCGATATCGGGACCTGGTGGGGCGGCAGGTCCGGTTGCCGCTGGCCGACCGGAGCATTCCGGTGGTGGCCGATGCCGCCGTCGACCCGGTGTTCGGCACCGGCGCCGTCAAGCTGACGCCGGCCCATGATCAACTCGACTTCGAGATCGCCAGCCGGGTTGGGGTCGAGGCGCTCGACGTGATGACCCCGGAGGCCCGGATGAACGACGCCGTCCCCGAGCCGTTCCGGGGGCTCGAGGCCGTCGAGGCGCGCCGTCGGGTGGTGGCCGAGTTCGAGCGGCTTGGTCTGCTGGAGAAGGTGGTGGAGCACACCCATTCGGTGGGGCACTGCTACCGCTGTCACACCGTGGTGCAGCCGCGGCTCTCGGAGCAGTGGTTCGTCCGGATGGCCCCGCTGGCCGCCCCAGCGTTGGAGGCCTACCGGAGCGGCAAGCTGCGGTTCATCCCCGAGCGCCGCGGCGAGGAGTACGCCCACTGGATGGAGAACATCCGGGACTGGTGCATCTCCCGGCAGATCTGGTGGGGTCACCGGATCCCGGTCTGGTACTGCGACGCACCGACCTGCGGCAGGATCCATCCCAGCCGGACCGATCTGACCCGGTGCCCAACGTGTGGTGGGCCGGTCCGCCAGGACGAGGACGTCCTCGACACCTGGTTCAGCTCGCAGCTGGTGCCGTTCAGCGCCCTTGGCTGGCCCGAGCGGACCGCCGACCTGAAGGCATTCTATCCCGGGCACCTGCTGGTTACCGCCCCCGAGATCCTGTTCTTCTGGGTGGCCCGGATGGTGATGATCGGGATCGAGTTCATGGGGGAGATTCCCTTCGACACGGTCTACCTCCACGGGACGGTGCGCGACACCGAGCACCGCAAGATGTCCAAGTCGCTCGGCAACGGGATCGATCCACTCGATGTGATCGAGCGCTACGGAGCCGACGCGCTGCGGTATACCGTGCTGGCCGGGGCAGCGGTGGGCACCGACCTGGTGCTCGACCACCGGGATCTGGACGGCTCGTTCGCGGCCGGACGGAATTTTGCCAACAAGCTGTGGAACGCCGGCCGCTTTCTGCTGTCCAATCTGGGCGCCACGGTGCGGCCCCTCGCCGGCGGCTCCGCGGACGTGGTGCGCCGCAAGGAACTCACGCTCGCCGATCGGTGGATCATCGCCCGCTGCGATCAGACGGTCCGGGAAGCCACCCAGGCCTATCAGCGATTTCGACTCAACGACGCGGTGGCCACCGTGTACCGGTTCATCTGGGACGACCTGGCCGATTGGTACATCGAGCAGGTCAAGCCCCGGCTCTACCGGGACGAGCCCGGTACCGACGTGGCACAGGCGGTGCTGGCTCAGACCTTCGACGTGGCCCTCCGGCTGCTGCACCCGGTGATGCCGTTCATCACCGAGACCCTCTGGCGCCGCCTCCCGGCCCGGCCCGCGGAGGCCTCGATCTCCACCCAGGCGTGGCCCGAGCCCGATGACCGGGCCACCGATCCAGGGGCGCTGGCCGACTTTGCCCTGGTGCAGGCCGTCGTTGGGGCGGTTCGCTCCCTCCGGGCCGAGTACGGGGTGCAGCCCGGCAAGTCGGTGCGACTCCTTGTCGGATCGCCATCAGTCGCCGCCCGGCGGGCCATTGGTATGGAGATGGGGACGGTCCGCCGGCTGGCCAAGCTCTCGGAATTGAGCTTCGGCTCCCCGACCGACGACACCGCGGTCGGCAGCACCGTTCTGCAGGACGGCACCGTCGTGGCGGTGCCGCTCGGCGATCTGGTGGACATCGAGCGGGAGTGCGCCCGGCTGGGAGAGGAAGTCACCCGACTGGGAGGGCTGGTTCGGGGGCAGGAGGGGAAGCTGGCCAACCCGCAGTTCGTGTCCCGGGCCCCGGCCGACGTGGTGGGGCGGGAACGCGAGAAGCTGGCCTCCTGGCAGGGGCAGATTCAGACCATCAAGCAGAAGCGGCAGGAGCTCGGTTGCGACTGAGCACCGGACTCGCCGCCACGCTGCTGCTGGCGGCCTGCGCCCACATCGTCCCACCGCCGGGTGGCCCGGAGGATCGGCTGGCGCCGGTGCTGACGTCCACCACCCCCGATTCAGTCGCCAGTCTCCCCGGCTTCAAGGGCAGCGTCGAGTTCTGGTTTGACGAGGTTGTCTCCGAAGGTCAGCAGCCCAATTTCGGACTCGGCACCGGGACGCTCGAGAAGCTGATTCTGCTGTCGCCGGCCCTTGAGGTCCCGAACGTGAAGTGGCGCCGGAGCCGGCTCGTGGTCTCCCCCCGTGGGGGCTGGCTGCCCAACACAACCTACCGGGTGGAGCTGCTCCCCGGGATCCAGGACCTGCGCAACAACACCCTCAAGCATGGGGCCGTGGTCACCTTCACCACCGGCACCGAGTTGCCGACCGACACCCTGCGAGGGCGGGCGGTGGACTGGACCACCTCCCGCCCCGCCCCGGGCGCCCTGGTGATCGCGGTGCTCGAACCCGACAGCCTGGCCTATCGCACCACCGCCGACTCGACCGGCCGTTTCGTCCTGGGCCCACTGCCCCACGGCGAGTACCTGGTGTACGCCGTCCTCGACCAGAACCGCAACCTCCGGCAGGACCTCCGGGAGAGTTTCGACTCCCTCCGGGTGGCCGCAGGACGGGATTCCGTCGGTGAGCTGTGGGCGTTCCGGCATGACAGTACTGCGGCCCGCATTCGCGACCTGGGTGTGGCCGACAGCGTGACCATCACGGCCGGCTTCACAGTCCACCTCGATCCAACCCAGCGACTCGATCCCGACTCGGTGCAGGTCCTGGCGCTTCCCGACTCGGTGCCGCTCGTGGTACTGGGAGCGCTCCCAACCGAGGCGTTCGACAGCGCCTTCCCACCGGCGCCTCCCAAGCGGGACACGACCGCGGTGGATACCCTGGCCGTGCCACCGCCGGCCGACACGGCAGCAACTCGCCCTCGGACTCGATTGACCGGGCCTCGCGCACCGGCCCGCGACACGACCGACATGGCGCCCCTCACCACCCGACCCAAACTCTCTGACCAACTGCGCATCCGGGTTGCGGAACCGCTCGCTTCCGAGGGCCGCTACCTGGTGCGGCTCCTGGGCCTCCGAACGGTGAGTGGCGTCGAGGGACCCGCGAATCTGAGCCTGATTGCGCCCATTCGTCGGCCCCCGCCTGCGACTCCGGACACCACCGCAGTGTCCGATTCAACTCAGCCGCCACCACCGACCACTCCACCTCCAGTCCGATGAGCGACCCACGGCGGCAGCTCCCCTCGGTCGACCGGCTGCTGGCGCTCCCGGAGATTCAGAAGCTGGCCTCCGATGCCCCACGCTCGGCGCTGCTCGACGCAATCCGGTCGGCGCTCGACGACGTCCGCTCCGGAGCCGCCGAACCACCCAAGGATTGGGCCGACACGGTTCGAAGCCATCTGACCAAGCGGCTCACCCCGTCGCTTCGGCCGGTGCTCAACGCCACCGGCATCGTGTTGCACACGAATCTCGGTCGGGCGCCGCTGGCCCCGACCGCGATCGGCGCAATGGTGGACGTCGCCCGGGGGTATTCCACTCTGGAATTCGACCTCACCACCGGACGGCGGGGCAGCCGGGCGGAGCACTGCGGCCCGCTCCTCGCCGCCCTGGCGGGCGCCGCCGCCGGCCTGGTGGTCAACAACGCGGCGGCGGCCCTGGTCCTGGCTCTCAACGCCCACGCCGACGGGCGGGAAGTGCTGATCTCCCGCGGAGAACTGATCGAAATCGGCGGCGCTTTCCGGATCCCGGACATCCTGGAGAAGAGCGGTGCCACCCTCCGGGAGGTCGGCACCACCAACCGGACCCATGTCGACGATTACCGCAAGGCGCTCTCCGACCGGACCGGGGCAATCCTCACGGTCCATCGGTCCAACTTCGAACAGCGGGGCTATGTCACCACCCCCGATCCGGCCACCATCGGCGCGCTGGCCCAGGAGCATCGACTCCCATTCCTGCACGATCTCGGCAGCGGCCTGATGATGGACCTCTCCCCCTGGGGTCTCAGCGGGGAGCCATTGGTGCGCGAGTCGATGGCGACCGGGGCGGACCTGGTCATCTTCTCCGGCGACAAGCTGCTCGGAGGCCCTCAGGCGGGCTGTCTCGTGGGGACCAGCGCGGCGATCGCCTCCTGCCGGGCCAATCCGCACGCCCGAGCGGCGCGCGCGGACAAGCTCACCCTGGCGGCACTCGAAGCGACCCTGTCGCTCTACCACGACCCCGAGCGGGCCCGGGCCGAGATCCCGATTCTCGCCATGCTCACGGCGGACGCCGGCAAACTCGCGACCCGGGCCGCCCTGCTGCACCGTCGGGTGCCGCACCGGTTCCATGCCACCTTGCAGCCGGGGGAGTCCGCGGTTGGCGGGGGATCGTTCCCGACCGCGGAGCTCCCCACCACCCGGGTGGCGCTCGCCCCGGGGACGGATTGGGCCGACGCTATGGCGGCGA
>CAYINH010000243.1:0-4640 GCA_964364615.1 uncultured Gemmatimonadaceae bacterium | reverse complement strand
TCCCCTCCCAGCCCTGCCAGATCATGTAGCTGGTGCCGCTCAGCACCCCAGTCAGGTCGACGGCGAGTACCAGACCGGCGCCGACTCCGACCACCGCCCCGGTGGTGATCATGTTCTTCTTGCGCCGCCGGCCAAACTGATCACCGTAGCGCCAGGCCGCAAACTCGGGCCGCATCGGCTCGCCGATCCGGACCAGTTCGAGGCCCTCGTCAAGCCGGGCCAGGCCGATGTTGTCGGTCACCACCCGCTTCCGGGCATCGCGGAACCGGCGCTCGCAGTACTCGATCGCGTCCCAGCGCTCCTCGAACGGGGTCAGGTTCCAGCGTTCGCACTTGCGGCAGACCACCCAGAGCCGGCCCCGGGCCTGGTCGAACGCCAGCCGCCGGCCGACCGGGAAGGTCTCGACGACTTGGTTGGCGCCGAGCGGGCCGTGACAGAAGAGACAGGTGGAGTACATCGGCCGCGGGTTCCTTCCCATCGGCGGGAACTGCCGATACCATTGGAAGCCTAATACGACGGGGGTGGGATGTCGGTTTCGACGGCCTATACCGAGCACGATGGACTGGGGCTCGCCGACCTGGTGCGGCGGGGAGAGGTGACTCCCGCCGAGCTGGTGGATGAGGCCCTTCACCGACTCCGCCAGTGGAACCCGGTCATCAACGCGGTGATCCACCGGATGGATGACCGGGCCCGGCGCGAAGCGAATGAGCCGATGCCCGATGGGCCGTTCCGCGGGGTGCCGTTCCTGATCAAGGATCTGGTCGCCCTGGTGGCCGGCGAACCGATGCAGGCCGGCAGCCGGTTCCTCAAGGGGTTCATCCCCGATCACGATTCCGAACTCGTCGCCCGCTATCGCCGGGCGGGGTTCATCACCCTCGGCAAGACCAGCACGCCCGAGCTGGGGCTGACCCCGTTCACCGAACCGGCGCTGTTCGGGCCGACCAACAATCCCTGGAACCCAGGCCGGATCGCCGGCGGGTCGAGTGGCGGCTCGGCGGCGGCCGTCGCGGCGGGGATCGTCCCGATCGCCGGTGGCGGCGACGGCGGCGGCAGCATCCGGATTCCGGCGTCGTGCTGCGGCCTCTTCGGATTGAAGCCCACCCGGGGCCGGACCCCGACGGGGCCGGACCGCGGGTCGATCTGGCAGGGCTGCGTGGTCGAGCATGTGCTGACGCGATCGGTGCGCGACAGCGCCGCGGTGCTGGACGCGACCCACGGGCCGGACATCGGCGCCCCATACGGGATTGCCGCTCCGGAACGGCCCTACCTGGAGGAGGTCACCCGGGAACCCCGCGCCCTGCGGATCGCGATGGCCACCCGGTCATTCCTGGGAGTCAGGGTGGATCCGGAGTGCGTCAGGGCGGTGGAGGACACCGCGGAGCTGCTGCGGTCGCTGGGTCACACCGTCATCGAGACCCACCTGCCGCTCGATGGTCCTGGGTTCTCGCTCGCCTTCATGACCATGGTGGCGTGCGAGCTGCGCGGCGACATGGAGGAGGCCGCCCGGCTCACCGGCAAGCGGCTGCGCGCGTCGGAGTTCGAGCCGACCACCTGGGCGCTGGGGCTGCTGGGGAACCGGCTGCGGGCGGCCGAGTTCGTCAACGCCACCCGCTATCTCACCAACGTCAGTCGGGAAGTCTCCCGTTTCCTGGAGCCGTGGGACCTGCTGCTGACGCCGACGGTCTCCACCCCGCCGCCTCCGACCGGATCGCTGCAACCCAAACCGAAGGACACCATGCTGCTCCGGCTGCTGGGGGCGTTCAATTCGGGCGGGCTGGTCAAGCTGGCCGGATTGCTGGAGCAGGCGGCGGCGGATGCCTTCGAGTTCACCCCGTGGACCCCGGTCTTCAACGCGACCGGCCAGCCGGCGATGTCGGTGCCGCTGGCGTGGAGTCGGGATGGACTGCCGATCGGGGTGCACTTCGTCGCCCGGTTCGGCGACGAAGCGACCCTGTTCCAGGTGGCGGGTCAACTGGAACGGGCCCGGCCCTGGGCCCACCGCCGGCCCGTCCTGCCGGTCTGAATCCGGCTCAGGGGACCGGCGGCTTCTGCCCCTCGGGGATCGGGGTCTGGTAGGGCTTGCCCGCCGTCTTTGCCGCGAAGTCGGCCTTGGCCCTGGTCAGCAGGGCGGGATTGGTCAGCAGATCGAGACCGGTCAGTGCCAGCACCTTGGCCGCCACCACCGCCGCCTTGCTCGAGCCCGGCACCCCGTGGGACGCCGAGGTGGCCCAGCTGTGCCACGGGAGCCCGGCACCGGCAGTCGCCACGCCGAAGGCCGCGGTCGGGGTGATCCAGCTCACCTCCGCCACATCGGTTGAACCGCCTTCGAGCGGCTGCTGGGTCGGAGCCAGCGCCTTGATCGTCGTGTCGAGCCCCACCACCGGCAGCCCCAGCCCGGCCTGCATCTCGCGGGCAAACTGCTGCTCCTCCTCCCCGAACCGGGGTGCTCCCACCAGCTCGAGATTCTGCTGCATCAGTTCCTGGATCGGCCGGTTGAAGAGATACTCATGGACCCCGGTGATGAGATGGATGGAGTGGGTGGTCCGGGTGGCGAGGGCCGCCCCCTCGGCGATCTTCTTGAGCCAGGCGTAGTGGGCCTCCACGGACGGGCGATTCGCATCGCGAACGAAGAACCAGATCCTGGCGTACTCGGGCACCACGTTCGGGGCATCGCCGGCGGAGGGAATGACGTAATGGACCCGGGCGGTCGGCTTGATATGCTCGCGCATCATGTTGACGCCGTGCGCCATGAGTTCCACGGCATCCAGCGCGCTCCGGCCGTTCCACGGGTCGAACGCGGCGTGCGCGGCCTGGCCCCGGAACTCGACGGTGAAGTTGTTGTTGGCCTGGGTGCCCGAGTTGGACACCGCATTGACGGTGGTCGGGTGCCAGTCGAGCGCCGCGTCGAGATCGTTGAAGAGCCCGTCCCGCGCCATGTAGGTCTTGCCGACCAGAGTTTCCTCCGCTGGGGTGCCGTACAGCCGGATGGTGCCCTTGATCCCCTGCGCTTCCATGGTCCGCTTGAGCGCGATGGCGGCGCCGATCGACCCGGCCCCGAAGAGATTGTGGCCGCACCCCTGGCCTGACAGGACCCCGTCATCCCGCACCAGCTTCTTCGGGGTGACGGCGTTGCCGACTCCGGGGAGGGCATCGTACTCGGCCAGAATGCCGATGATCGGTCGGCCCGATCCGTACTCGGCGACGAACGCGGTCGGCATCCCGGCGCTGTTCCGCTGGAGCTTGAAGCCCTCCTTCTCGAGGAGATCGGCCAGGTAGGCGGCCGAACGGGACTCCAGCATGGCGATCTCGGAGTAGTCCCACAGGGTCTGCGCCATCTGCCCGATGTCGCCGGTCAGGGCGTCCACGTTGGCGAGGGTGGCCTGCCGAGCCCGCGCCGTGGTCTGCGCGGACAACGGGGCCACCAGTCCGGCCAGGAGCAGCAGGCACCACAGCCGGTTCAGGGTCGGGTTGGTGTGGCGCCAGTTTGTCGGGGGCATCGGATCTCCAGTTCTGCCTGGTGGTGTACGGTTCACTGCGCTAGATCGTCTTGATCTTCCAGCCTGACCCTGCCAGTTCCCTGGTCAGTCGTTCACGGTGATCTCCCTGGATCTCGATCACCCCGTCCCTGGTGGTCCCTCCGGAGCCGCAGAGCCGCTTGAGTTTGCTGCCGAGCGCGGAGAGTCCGGCGGCGGGCAGGGGGACGCCGGAGATCGTGGTGACGCCCTTGCCGCGCCGGCCCTTGGTGTCGAGCCGGATCCGGACGATCCCATCGCCCGGCGCGGGAGCCGCGGTGCGGGCGCAACTGCACTCGGTGGCGGAGCGGCGGCAGCGGGGACACAGCTGCCCGTGCTGAGTGGAGTAGACCAGACCGCCGGACCGCCCCTTGCTCATCCCGACCGCGCCAGCGCCTCCCGCACTCGGCGGGTGAGCTCCTCCACCGTGAAGGGCTTGCGGAGCAGTTCGACCTGGTCGGGCTTGATTCCGGCGTCGGCCAACTCGTCTCCGGCATACCCCGACATGAACAGCACCTGAAGACCGGGCTGGGCGGCCAGCAGCCGGGCCGCGAGTCGGGGGCCGCTCTCGCCCGGCATCATCACGTCGGTCAGCAGGACGGCGATCGGATGCCGGGAGGCGAGTTCGAAGGCTTCCCGGGCATCGCCGGCGGACAGCACCAGGTGACCCTGGGTCTCCAGAATGCGGGTCGCGGCCTGGCGGACCCCCGGGTCGTCATCCACCAGCAGAATCGTTCCCGGGTGGTCCGCGCTGCCGCCCCTGATCGGGCGGGGGGCCTCCTCCTCTTCGACCATCGGCAGGTAGAGCGCGACCGTGGTGCCCCGGCCGGGCTCACTGCTGACCGCAATGCCGCCGCCCGCCCGCTCGATGGTCACAAAGAGGCTGGCCAGGCCCAGGCCGGTCCCGCGGCCACGTCCCTTGGTGGTGAAGAAGGGTTCGAACATCCGGGACAGGGTGGCCGGGTCGATCCCTTCCCCATCGTCGGTCGCGATCAGCCGGACATGGCGGCCCGGGGGGGGGGGCAGGATCGCCGATTCGAGCGGCCCCGTCAGTTCCACCAGGTCGACTGTGATGGTAAAGGTCCCACCGTCCGGCATGGCGTCGCGGGCGTTGGCCGCCAGGTTCAG
>CAYINH010000242.1:0-4642 GCA_964364615.1 uncultured Gemmatimonadaceae bacterium | reverse complement strand
GAGCATCTCCTCCGCCAGTTCGCGTCGGGGATCACCGGGCCCCTCGGCGAGCCACCCTACGTGCCGGTGGGTGCCGTCCCCGTTCTCCTCGTGATAGCTGAACTGGGCGCACGCAGCGCCCCAGGGCGGCAACCCCTCCCAGACCGGAACCGCCCGGGCCACGGTCTCGAAGTCCAGGAACCCCAACGGGCTCTCGAACGGCTCCAATGCCTTGGCCAGACCAGGCTCCACCACCAGCCGGTTCTCCTTCAGGGCCCTGAGCTGGCGCTGGGCCGCATCCGGAAGCCTGGTCCCGGGAGGGATATCCCAGATGCTGTGCACCCCCTTGGCGATGTACTCCACGGTCTTCTTGGGGCCGTTGTTGTACAGGGCGCCGATATGGTCGGGGTCAACAGGCCAGCACCTGTCCTTGAACACACACTTGTACGGCTCGAAGCACTGAAGCCCGATCGGAGTTTCGGGGAGCGACCCTTCCAGCATGCTGGAGAGACTCGCCACCAGATCGGGAACCTGGGGCAGGAACTCCTCGACCTCCGCCGTCACGTCTGTCCGGGCGAAGAGCGGAGCCCCTCCGCCTGGGTGGCGGTACTCCTTGTTGAGGTGCATGACCTCGACCCGGTTCACCTGAAGACCGGCCTGCCGGAGGACCCAGGTCTGGACCGCCACGTCGGGGATGTGCTGCTCCTTGGCACTGCTCGACGACTTGACCTCGATCAGGGTGAACCCCTCACCGTCCGGATCGCGGAGCAGAACATCCACCGCCACGAACACCACGCCGGTCTCGAAGCTGGCCTCGAAGATGGCAGGTGCCCCGGCCTCGAGCGCGGCCTGGGTGGAGGCCAGCCGGTCGGCGATGGCGGTGTGGGGGTGATCGACGAGTATGCCGCCCGGGAACTCCCGCCGAGCCAGCCCGCCCACCAGCGCGCCCTGGTCGAAGAGGTCCTGGAGGACCTTGTCGGGGACGAGTTCCGGGGCCTCCGGCTCGTGGACCTTCCACCAGAGGAGCTTGGGGCACTGGCAACCAGCGACGAACCGCGATTTGGAGAGTTGGGCCATCGGTGGCTTCCGGACTACCTCGGAGCCATCGTCACCCACTGGATCCGCTTGCGATGGCGGAACAGCAGGTAGTCCAGGAAGTCTCCAATGATCCGGTGTGGGCGAGTCCCACCCCTGTTGACCACTCGACAGGTCAGCACCCCTGTGCCAGAATGCCATTCGACGTTGATCGCCCCGCGGCGGTCACTCCGACTGCTCCGCAGCTTGAGCCACCCCGGATTGCGCCCGGGTTGGTGCTCCCTCACCACTTCGAAGTCGTAGTCGCTGAGGTGTCGGGTATCGCCCGCGATGGCATCACGCAGGCTGGTACGAGACTTCAGGTAGACCTGAATCAGTGTCTGCATCGGGCACTCTCCCGGTCCTGACCCTGGTGGACCCTTCTGGTAGGATAGGCCTGCCGGAGCCGGTTAGCGAGCCGACGCTCGGCCTGCTCGGCTGCCGCGAGCGCTGCGCTCGCGGGGAACCGCACTGCCCCCGGTGCGGTCGTCAAGGCACCTACAGTGGCTGGTCCCGCGGTGTCGTCGAAATGATGTGTCAGTACGGCAGCTTCTAGGGCTTCAGCTTGTCGTATTTCTGGCTCATCACTTTCGCCTCAAGGTTTCAACCAGTCGGTGACCGGGCGCGACAGATGGGGCGGTCGGTCAGGTCACTCATTGTCTTGAGTAATTTTGCTCAACACGCTGAGCACCGTCACGAACCTCGGGTTGGCGGGCTATGAGACCGCCCAAAGCGCGTAAGCCTTGTATTGTTTGTTTGAATAGCATATATTGCGCAACGTGTGCAATTAGCTATTCATGAGCACTTTCGATTGCTTTATGCTTAGATTTAGTATATTGCGCCATGTGTGCAAATGAGGATAAAATGGCAAGAACAGAACAGACTGGAGAAGAAGTAGGTCTGGTAGCAAGAGGCATGAGCCTGCTCCGGGACCGTCTTCCGGAAGGCTGGCAGGTCGAATACAGCAGTGAAGCCAAAGCCCCCGTGAGGGGGGGCGGGTATTTCTTCGACGCGATCCCCCGAATTACTGCCCCAGACCAGGCGGTAGGAGAGATCCTGGTTGAGGCCAAGGTTCAATTCTCGCCGCGGGACGCGGTTCTCATCGGTAGCATGAAGGACCGGATTGGGGGACGCCCGTTGTTGGTGATCAGCCCGTTTCTGAGCAGGAACACCAGGGTCCGATTGCAGGAGGAGGGCCTCAACTGGCTTGACCTGACGGGAAATCTCCGTTTGGCGATGACAAAGCCAGGGCTGTTTCTCGAATCACAAGGGGCGGAACGCCGGGTTGGTGGGGGAAAGCGCCCTGCCAGGACGATCAAGGGGGAGCGGGCGGGGCGGATCGTCCGGACCGTATTGTCTGCCCCATTGCCGATCGGGGTGACTGACCTGGCCCAACTGGCAGGAACCGACCCGGGGTACACCTCCAGGGTGGTGGCGCTCCTCAGCGCGGAGGCCCTGATCGAGCGGGCAGCCCGTGGGCCGGTTACGGCAATCGACAAGGTCCGGCTGGTCCGGCTGTGGGCGGAGGACGCACCCCTTGCGGGAAGGGGGCGGGTGGGAACGTTCCTCGAGCCTCGGGGGTTGGGGGTGCTGATGGACCGGCTTCGAGACTCAGGTGTGCGCTATGCGATCACGGGATCGTTTGCCGCCCAACGGTGGGCACCGGTCGCCGCGCCGAGACTGGCCCAGATCTACCTCAGAGGGGGCTTGGAAAAAAGTGCCGAGGAGCTCGGCCTGCGTCCAGCCAGTGAAGGCGCGAACGTGCAGTTGATCCGTCCCAAAGACCTGACAATTGTCGACCAGGCAGAGAAGGGCGAAGACGGGCTCTGTTACGCCAGGCCGTTGCAGGTGGTGCTGGATCTCCTGACGAGTCCTGGACGAGGGCCTGCCGAGGGGGAGGAATTATTGCGGTGGATGAGTGAGCGGCCCGATGCCTGGGGCTGACGGTCTGTACCAGGCCGCCCGGCTAGCCTTGCTTGACGCGCTGTTCGCTCTCGATGCCCACAGGGACGCGATCATCCTTGTGGGCGCCCAGGCGATCTACTGCCGGGTGGGGGAAGCGGACATTGCGGTGGCGCCAACGACGACGGATGCTGATCTGGCTCTGGATCCCCATCGGCTTGCCGAGTTTCCTGCGCTGGACACCCTGATGCGTGAGGCCGGCTTTGAGAAGCGGGTGCGACTGGGGCAGGGGGCTCAACCGGGCATCTGGGAGAGGACCGTCCCTGGAACCCCCATCCTGGTTGCTGTGGACCTGCTCGTCCCCGCCGGCACGGCATCGCCAAAAGGGCGTCGGTCAGCCCGCCTGCCGGGCCACGCGAAGGACGCAGCGATGAAGGTGGTCGGGATAGAAGGTGCCCTGGTGGACAACGATTGTCTGGAGATCAAGGATGCCAGAGGCCGGTCATGTTCGGTGCGCGTTGCCGGTCCGGCGGCTCTGCTGGTCGCCAAGGTTCACAAGATCGAGGATCGGTTGAGTACCCCTTCGCGTCTGACCGACAAGGATGCACTCGATGTGTTCCGCCTGCTCCGGGGAACCGCCACTGGCGAAATGGCCGACCGAATGCGTCTCGTCATGTCTGACGACCGGTCGCGCCCGGTAGCAAAACAAGCGGTTGAGGCTCTGCCTCGGTTGTTCGGGAGTCTTGACGGGGCCGGAGTGAGCATGGCGATCAGGGCCACGGATTCCCTCATGTCACCGGCTGAGGTGGGAGCCTCGATGGTGACACTAATAGCAGACCTGCTTTCTGACCTGAAGAGCCGCTAATCCTCAGGGCTCGTGCACTTCCTTGAAGAACGCCTCGAGGTCGAGCGCCATCGCGTCTGAACAACCGGCCGGAATCCAGGTGAGCGCGCCAGCCACGATCTCAGGCCGATCATCACCCGGCCGCCACCGCTCCACCAGCCGGGCATCCAGGTCCACGATCCAGTACTCCTTCACCCCGACCCGCTGATACAACGCCCGCTTGATCGTCCGATCGTACCTCGCCGTGGCCGGCGACACGACCTCCACCACCAGGATAGGCACCCCAAAGTCCGCCCACTCGCTGGGCCGCCCACCTGGTCCATGCCCGAGGACGAACAGGTCCGGCTGAACCAGCTGCCCATCTCGAAGATCGAGATCGGCCGGGGCCCCAAGGGTCAGGCCGACCCCATGGCGACGGACAAACCCATCCACCTCCCGGCTCAGCGCCCAGACCGCGATCTGGTGCAACGCTCTGGGGCTCGGTGTCACCAGCAGGGCCCCGTCCACCAGCTCGTAGCGGTTCCCGTCGTCAGGAAGGCCGAGCACCTGATCTCGGGTCCAGGAATCAAGCAGGTCGGGCATACCCATACGCTACCCTCGGCGTTCAGACCATGGCAACTCGGCATCCCCCAACGATCTTTACATGTCGGCCGGAAGCATCACCATTCCACCACCTCCAGAACCCCCATTGTGCTGGCGGTGCTAGGCAGGTGGTTGCAGGAGCCATGAGAGGAACTGTTGGTCGGCGGGGGCCAGGGGGAGGTCCACCAGTTGCGCCAGACGATGGACGTGGCGGGCGATCCCTTGGCGATTGTGATTGCCAATCCTGCTGCGTCCTTCGGC
>CAYINH010000241.1:0-4654 GCA_964364615.1 uncultured Gemmatimonadaceae bacterium | reverse complement strand
CCGCTGGCTGATCGCCCGCTGGGCTTCCTCCAGTGAAATGTCTCCGGTCACGATTAACTCCGCCCGATCGGGCCGTAACATCCGGTCATATATTCCGCGCACCGTGGCCTAATCGAGCCGGGCCACGGACGCCGAGTCCCCGTTGGCGGAGCGATGGTACGGATGGGTGGCGGGGAAGATGACTTCGTTGAAGGTCAGGCTGGCCACCGCGGCGGGCTGGTCCTTCTGCTGCACCAGCTGGGCGAGCCGGAGATCCCGTTGCCGGTTGGTCTCCTCGGCAACGAAGGTCGGGCGCCGCACCACGTCGGCCATCAGGTCGAGCGCGGACCCCATGGTGCGTTTCGGGGCCCGCAGCGTCACCGCCATGCCGTCCCACGAGGCTCCGGTGGAGAGCGAGGCACCGAGGAACGCGACCTCGGCGGCGACTCCACTGGCGTCGCGGCCGCCGGCCCCCTCATCCAGCATCCCGGCGGTAAAGGCGGCCAGGCCGGCCAGATCGCCGTCCGTGCGGCTTCCGCCGGCCACGGTCAGGGCAAAATGGACCAGCGGGACCTCCCGCAACTCCACGACGTGAATCCGGATCCCGTTGGAAAGGGTCGCGGACTGCACCCTGGGCGAAACAAAGGAGGGAGGAGGCGCCAGGGTCGGAGGTACCGTCCGATCGAAGGCCTGAGCCTGAAGTGCTCCCGGCAGAGCGGCGAGCACAAGGAATCGGATGGTGCGGGTCATGGCGTTGCTCCCGTCGGTTTGGCGGCCAGATCGGGCTTGCCCTGCGGGACCACGCTCAGAATCACCTTGGGGGCCAGCAGGTACTGCCGGACCACCCGCTGCACATCGGCGGCGGTGACCCCGCGGTAGCGGTCGAGGTCGGTCTGGAATCCATCGGGGTTGCCGGTCTGGAAGTAGTAGGCGTTCAGTTGATCGGCCTTGCCGCCGACCCGTTCCAGGCTGCCCAGGAAACTCGACTCGATCGAGTTCCTGGCCTGCTCCAGTTCCCGGGCGGTCGGTCCATCGGCAGCCAGGGTGCGCAGCTCCTGGTCGATCACCTGCTGGAGCGGCGGCAGGGCAATCCCGGGCCGAGCGGTAGCGATCACCCGGAAGTCCCCGGACAGCCGGTGGCTGGCCTGGAAGGCGTTGACGTTGGCGGCCAGCTCCTGTTGGTAGACCAGCTCCTGGGTGATCCGGCTGTTGCGGGCGCCGGTCAGTACGTAGGCCGCCACGTCGAGCGCGGCATCGTCCGGGTGGTTGAGCGGGACTGTGGGCCAGGCGTAATTGAGGCGAGCCAGTTGGACCCGGTCCTCCAGCACCCCGGTGGTATCGTGAGCCAGGCTGAACGACGAAGCGGTGGGCCGTTCGATGGCGGGACCGCGGGGGATCTCCCCGAAGTACTGCCGGGCCAGGTGCTTCACCTCGTCGGCCTTCACGTCCCCCGCCACCACGATGACCGCGTTGTTGGGGGCGTACCAGGTCCGGAAGAACTCCTTCACATCCTCCAGCGACGCGGCCGAAAGATCGGTCATCGATCCGATCACCGGCCAGGAGTACGGGTGGTCGCTCGGGTAGAGCATGCCGAGGATGGTCTCGAATGACTGACCGTAGGGCTGATTGTCCACCCGCTGGCGGCGCTCGTTCTTCACCACATCGCGTTGGAGATCGACCTTGGCCACATCCATGGTGGGGAGCATCCACCCCATCCGGTCGGCTTCGAGCCAGAGCATCAGGGGCAGTGCGGTGGCCGGACCCTCTTCGTAGTAGTTGGTCCGGTCCTCGGTGGTGGAGCCGTTGTTGTTGGCGCCGGCCGATTCGAGGAGCTGGTCGAACTGAGGGTACGGAGCGTTGGCGGAGCCCATGAACATCAGGTGCTCGAACAGGTGGGCGAATCCGGTGCGGCCCGGCTTTTCGCTCCCGGACCCGACGTGGTACCAGACGTTGACCACCACGGTCGGGACCGAGTGGTCCTCGTGGATGATCACCCGGAGTCCGTTGGGGAGGGTATCCATGGCGTAGGGGACGGAGAGCCCGGCCTGGGCCTCGGCGGACCCAGCCGCCGCCAGGAGCAGACTGCCAAGCAGCAGTGCGGTTCGACCCAGCATCGCGACCTCGTACGGTGGGGTCCCGGGACCGTGGGCGGCACCGGGGGAAAGGAATCTAGTCGAGCCTCAGGACGAAATTTCCACGGGGCGGCCGGTCACCACCGCCTGGTTGGCCAGGATGCCCACGATGCTGGACCGGGCTCCCTCGGCCGCGGTGCAGACCACCGGGGCACCCTCCACCACGCTTCGAACAAAACCGGCCAGGGCATAGTACAGCGAAGGGTGGGGCAACCCGACCCCTTCCTTGAGTCTGCCCTGGGCGGCCAGCTTGGTGGCGTCGGCCACCAGGATGATCCCTTCGTCCCGGAAGAATTGCTGCCGGGTGGCGTAGACCTCCCATCCCTGGGTCGGGGCGTCGAGCTCCTTGAAGAGCCAGCCGTGGCTCCAGGCGAGTTTGAGGGTGCCGTTGGTGCCGTGGAAGGTCTCGAACTGGCCGCCGTAGGAATTGGCCAGGGTGGCCTGGTAGTGCATGGCCACCCCATCGGCCCAGGTGAGCTCGACCGCGATCGTGTCGGCGATGGCCCGCCCGTCGTGGTGAAGTCTGATGGCGCCGCGACCGGCGACCCGAATCGGGAGTTCCTCCCGGAACCAGGTGGCCACGTCGAACTGCTGCGCTCCGATCTCGCCCGCGAGCCCGGTGGAGACCGCCGGGTCGAGCCGCCAGTTGGTGGCCTGCCCGGTGCCGGGATCGGGGGCGGGGAATCGCCAGCTGGTCTTCCGGTGGTACTGGGCCGCCAGGGAGACGGTTTCTCTCAGTTCGGAGCGGAACAGCGGTTTGGCCCTCTGGTAGACCGGGTTGGAGCGACCCTGGAACCCGACCTGGACCACGGTGGACACCGCTTCGGCTGCGCGGGCAATCGCCTGGCAGTCCTCGACCGTGTGGGCCAGCGGCGATTCGAGGTACAGGTGGCGACCGGCCGCGATGGCGGCCTGGGCGATATCTAGATGGAGATGGGTCGGGGTGGCCACGATGACGGCGGAGAGGTCGCCGCGGGCCAGGAGCTGCCGGTAGTCGGCCAGGGTCGCGGCTCCGGCCGCGCGTTCACCGGCCAGAGTCAGGCGCGAGGGACTGGTGTCGCAGACGGCGGCGATGGTGACGTCGGGCAGTTTCTGGAGTTCGGTGATGATGGCTCGGCCCTGACGCCCCACGCCGATGATCCCGACGCTGACCGGGGCGCTGACCCGCAGCGGCTCGGCGGAAACCAGTTCCGTGAGGATGGAGATCCCGGCCAGGGTGCCGGCGGTCTGGGCCAGGAAGGAACGGCGATCGGATGGGGTCATGGTCCGGACCTTCTGCCCGCGGGGTCGGAGCGCAATCTATCCGAACCTGGCCCAGCTCGCTCTACCGCTCGGGTCGGATCCGGCAGGCAGCGGTTCCGGGCCGGTCGGGGTGCGATCTGGTTGCACCGACGGCGCCTTGCTGGACTATCTGTGTCGCATTGATATCCCTGCAGACCCCCTTCGGAGGCCCCGACTCCTTGCCCAGGTCCGCACGGCGTGTCGTCGGCGCCGATTATCACCGGGTACTGAGCAGGCATGTCTGGGCTGGATCCGGCGCTATGTCCACTATCACGGCACCCGTCACCCCGCCGAGCTGGGGGAGGGGGAGGTGCTGGCGTTCCTGAACTGGCTGGTGGTGGATCGGCGGGTGGCGCACAGCACTCAGATGCAGGCCTTGAGACGGATCGGGGCTTCGGCTGATGGAGGCGTTGACGCTGCGGGTCAAGGATCTGGATCTGACGCGGCGGGAGATCGTGGTCCGGCGGGGGAAGGGTGGTAAGGACCGGGTCACGATGCTGCCGGCGTCGCTGGTCGAGCCGCTCGGTCGACATCTGGCGGGGGTGGCGCAGTTGCATCGGAGGGACCTGGGCCGCGGTTCAGCACGTGGGTGTACACCATCGTGGTACTCACGCTGGCATGTCCCAGCAACTCCTGGACGGTCCGGATGTCATACCCACCCTCCAGCAAGTGGGTGGCAAACGAGTGCCGAAAGGTGTGACAGGTCGCCCGCTTGGTGACCCCCGACCGCCTCACCGCCCCGCCCACCGCCCGCGGGGCCCCCGAGGGATGGAGATGATGCCGCCGCCGCTCCCCGCTCGCCGGATCGAGATAGCGGCGCCCCGCCGGAACGATCCACTGCCAGGCCCATTGCCGGGCCGCATGCGGCAGCTTCTGCTCCAGCGCGTCGGGCAGGACCACCGCCCCACACCCGCGGGGGGCTTGGGGTCCGGAGCCCGGCGGACCGGGCGGGCCTCCTGGACCGGTCCGAACAGGCTGCAGCGCTTGCAGCAATATCCACTTGGGGGTAGCGTATCTGGGCAGCTGAAAACAAGTTAGGCGCACCCAGAACCGTCGCGCAGAGAGAGCCCCCAAGAGGTAACACGTGCCCAAAGCGAAGAAGAACTCGGCCCCCGCCAGGGCGACCTCTGCCAACGTCGGCTACGAAGCGCAGCTCTGGCAGATGGCCGACGCACTGCGCGGCAGCATGGACGCCGCCGAGTACAAACACGTCTGCCTCGGCCTGCTCTTCCTCAAGTACATCTCCGACGCCTTCGAGGAGC
>CAYINH010000240.1:0-4660 GCA_964364615.1 uncultured Gemmatimonadaceae bacterium | reverse complement strand
GGCCGCGCGCACGACTTCGGCGATTGTCCGCTCTTCGTCACGGGCGAGCACCACGACCGTCACCGGATCGGCATCATGAGCCGATGCCGCTGCCTGGATGTCGGGCCGGCGAATCACGTTCTCTCCGAAGGTGGTCCGCGGCAGCCCCTCTTGGGGTCACGCTGCATCGCGCCTAACCCCCTGCCTCGGTGAGTTGGCTCCGAAAGGAGGAGATGGTATGGCTCAGGCCATCATCGAGCGCGATCGCCGGTTCCCACCCCAGTTCCCGGCGGGCGACGGTGATATCGGGCCGCCTCACCTTCGGGTCATCCTCTGGCAGCGGCCGAAAGACGATACTGCTCTGCGAGCCGGTCAGCTTGATGATCAGCTGGGCGAGTTGCCGCACCGTGTATTCGTTCGGATTCCCGACGTTGACGGGGTCAGGGTAATCGGAGTTGAATAGCCGGTACAGACCCTCGACAGTGTCGGAAACATAGGCGAATGACCGAGTCTGGTTTCCGTCGCCGTAGAGGGTCAGGGGCTCGCCGCGGAGAGCCTGCGCCACAAAGTTGGAAACGACCCTGCCATCGTCGGCCCGCATTCTCGGTCCATAGGTGTTGAAGATCCGGGCAATCCGAGTGCTCAACCCATGGGCCCGGTGGTAGGCCATGGTCAGAGCCTCCGCAAACCGCTTCGCCTCGTCATAGACACTGCGGGGACCAATCGGATTGACGTTGCCCCAGTAGCTCTCCCGCTGAGGATGGACCTCCGGGTCGCCATACACCTCCGAAGTCGAGGCCAGCAGCAGCCGGGCACCCTTCGCCTTCGCCAGCCCCAGCGCCTTGTGGGTTCCGAGCGAGCCCACCTTCAGGGTTTCGATCGGGTACTTGAGATAGTCGATCGGACTCGCGGGGGAGGCGAAGTGAAGGACGCCCTCGACCGGGCCGCGGACCTGAATAGCCTCCGTCACATCCTGTCTGATGAATTCGAACCGATCACTGCCTTCCAGGTGGGCAATATTCGCCAGGGAGCCGGTACGCAGGTTGTCGATCCCGACCACGCTGTGGCCGTCCCGGATGAAGCGGTCAGCAAGGTGGGACCCCACGAAACCGGCCGCTCCGGTGATCACGACTCTCATGGTTAACTCCGCCCGATGCCGGAATAGTGGAACCCGTACTGCTTCATCCGCCGAGGGTCGTAGAGGTTGCGACCATCCAGAATCCTTGGCGTGCGCATCATTCGGTGGATCCGGTCGAAGTCCGGGGTGCGATAGGGCAGCCACTCGGTGAGGATGATCAGGCTGTCGGCCCCATCCACCGCCTGGTAGGGATCCGACACCAGGTCGATCTGGTCGCCGAAGAGGGCACGGGCGCGATCGGTAGCCTTGGGATCGTGGGCCCGAACTCTGACGCCGGCCTTCAGCAGGCCCTCCACCAGCGGAATGGCGGGGCTGTCCCGCATGTCGTCCGTTCCGGCCTTGAAGGCGAGGCCCCAGATCGCCACGGTCGCCTGAGAGGGATCTGGCGCCAGAGCTGACAGCGTGCGCTCGAGGAGAAGGGATTTCTGTCGATCGTTGACGGCCCCGATCGCCTCCAGAAGATCAGGCTCCATCCCGCAATTGCGGGCAGTGGCCACCAGCGCCTTGAGATCCTTGGGAAGGCAGGAGCCGCCA
Organism: uncultured Gemmatimonadaceae bacterium; assembly: GCA_964364615.1. GTDB lineage: Bacteria > Gemmatimonadota > Gemmatimonadetes > Gemmatimonadales > GWC2-71-9 > SZUA-320. The sequence goes on along the minus strand of CAYINH010000240.1, from coordinate 3,009 downwards.
TAGCCGGGGCCCGGAAACAGGAATGCAGCTCCGATGCGATGATCTGCGGCTATCCCGCGGCGGACCTGAAGCACGTCCGCTCCCACGCGGTCGCACAGTTCGGCGATGTGGTTCATGAACGAGACCCTGGAAGCGAGCATGGCGTTCGCTGCGTACTTCGTCAACTCGGCGGAGGCAATGTCCATATACAGAATGGGATTGCCGGTGCGCACGTAGGGGCTATACAACTCATCCATCGCATCGCGAGCCTCAGGACTCTCAACGCCGATCACCACCCGGTCCGGCTTCATGAAGTCGGATACCGCCGCCCCTTGGGTCAGGAACTCGGGGTTCGAACAGACGCTGAAGGGGGCATCAGTCATTCCAGCGATATGATCCCGGACCCGGTAGGTCGTCCCAACCGGCACGGTGGACTTGGTGACGATCACCTTGGGCTCGTTCAGGTGACCGGCGATTGTGGTCGCAACGGAGATCACCTGTGAAAGATCGGCGGCGCCGCTCTGTTCATGTGGAGTGCCCACCGCGATGATCACCACTCGGCCTTCTTCGATGGCCGGCCCCACCTCCGAGGTAAAGCGGAGCCGACCGGCCTCCTGGTTGCTGCGAACCAGCTGTTCGAGCCCGGGTTCATAGATGGGAATCACGTTGCGGCGCAACAGTTCGATCTTGCCGGAGTCCAGGTCCGCGCAGACCACGTCATTGCCGGTCTCAGAAAGGCAGGCTGCGGTGACCAGACCAACATATCCCGCCCCCACTACCGTGACTCTCATCTTGGCGGTTCGCTCCCGCGGTGCGGTTGGGTTCCAGACTCCACCGTCTTTGACGGGGAGCAATCATGAGGCAGCCTGGGCCTGCGGTGCAGGCGTCATGCCAAGCAGCGAACTGCTGCCCGCCCTGCGGGCGCTGGCCAGTGCTGGGGCTCACGGCATAGATACCCCCGGGAACCCGCCGAGCCCAGGTGTCGGATCAACGCCACAGATTTGCTGGCGAGGGCACCTACCGCAACCCCGGGCTACGGGGCGGCCAGCCGCATCAACTGCCCCGTGAGCCGGGCCCCGTAGGTCCCCAGCGCATAGCCCAGCACCGCCAGCAGGACGCCGACCGGGGCCAGGCTCGGGTGGAAGGCCGACGCCACGACCGGCGCCGAGGCCGCGCCTCCCACGTTGGCCACACTGCCCACCGCGAGCTAGAAGGTGGGGGCCCGGATCGCTCGACCGACCACGAACAGCAGCCCGGCGTGGATCGCGATCCAGATCCCCCCGAGGGCAAAGAGTCCGGGGCCCTCGTGAAGGAGAGCAGCAGCCCGCCGGTGGTGGCCAGGACGACCACCCAGAAGAACTGCGAGGTGAGGCTCAGCCGCTCGAGACCCGGGGCCACCTGGGCGATCCACGGGGCCAGCCAGTCGGCGATGAAGTGGGACAGCCCGCCGATCCCGAATCCGATGGCGACGATGAACATCAGGTCGGTGAAGGTCGGGATCCGGGCGTGTTTGTCCCGGAAGGCCTGGACCCGCTGCCGGAGCTCGTCGATCGCCGTGGTATCGGCCCCGAGCCGAGCGTCGAGGATCGGCGACTTGGCCGCGAGGTAGAGCAACACCGCGATCCACAGGTTGCCGATCAGGACATCCACCGCGATCATCGCCGAGAAGATCTGGTCCCCGACCCCGAAGACCTCCTTCATGGCGGCCTGGTTGGCACTCCCCCCGATCCAGCTCCCGGCAATCGTCGTGAGTCCCCGCCAGACCGCGTCGGGGCCGGAGCCGCCCACCGTCTCCGGGCTCACCAGGGACACCAGCATCACCGCGATCGGCCCGCCAAGGATGATCCCCAGGGTCCCGGTCAGGAACATGACCAGGGCCTTGGGGCCGAGCCGGAGGATGGCCTTGAAATCGATGCTGAGGGTGAGCAGGACGAGGGTCGCCGGGAGCAGGTAGCGGGAGGCGACGTAGTAGAGCCGCGACTGCCCGGGATCGATGATCCCGAAGGTGTTGTAGAGCGAGGGAATGAAGTAGGCCAGCACGCCTCCCCGAGGATTGTCAGCAGCCTGCGATCCATCCGATAGCTCCCCAGGACAAGTCACCCAGTGCACGGCATCGCGCCGGATCGGAAACTCCTTCAGGCCGGTCTGGTTCGTTCCCGCACCCAGTTCACGGCATCGTGCAGTCCGAGGGCTTCGACCCCGGAGGAAAGTCGGAACCGCTCGGTGCCCGGATACGCCACGATGGCCTCCGCCACGGCAAGGTCCTCGCAGGCATGCCAGAAGCCTCTGGGCAGCGTGGGCGCCGTGGAGCGCTTGACTTCGATCGCATAACGCCGTCCATCCCTGGCCTCCAGCACCAGGTCGATCTCGGCGCCCGCCGAGGTGCGATAGAAGAACGGCGGGGTATCGCCCGCTGCGCCGATCAGCGCTTCAAGCACCATCCCTTCCCATGAGGGGCCGGCGACCGGATGCCCCAACAGGGCATCGTGGCTGGTCACGTTGAGCAGGGCATGCACCAGACCACTATCGCGGACATAGGTCCTGGGCGAGCGAACCAATCGCTTCCCGATGTTTCCCGACCACGGCTGCAGGCGACGGACCAGCAGCAGGTCGACCAGCAGGTCAAGGTACCGCGCGACCGTTTGCCCGCTCACCCCGAGCCCGGCGGCCATCTGCGCGGCGTTGAGCAGCTGCCCCTGGGCATGCGCCAGCATGGTCCAGAACCGACGCAACGTCTCCGCCGGCACCCGCGGGCCAAATTGGGGAATATCCCGCTCAAGGTAGGTCCGGATGAAGGCATCGCGCCAGGTTCGGCTCGCGGCATCACTCCGGGCGAGGAAGCTGTCCGGAAACCCGCCGCGGACCCACAGTCGATCCACGGTCCGGCGATCGGGCGCGATCTCGTCGACCCGCAACGGGGTGAGTTCGAGGTACCCGACCCGACCAGCCAGCGACTCGGCTGACTGGCACAGCAGGTCGAGGGATGCCGAGCCGAGCGCCAGGAACTGGCCGGCCCGGAGTCCGGCCCAC
>CAYINH010000239.1:3376-4681 GCA_964364615.1 uncultured Gemmatimonadaceae bacterium | reverse complement strand
TGGCCTCCAGTACCTCGACGGCTGCCGCCCGCCCCTCCCGTGCCACCACATGGTCCAGCAGCCGGGACACTGCGTCCTCGTACCGCTGCGGAAAAAGCGCCGCCCCGGCCGCGTTCAGTTTGTACACGAAAGCGGGGGCTCCGACCCCTCGATGCTCCCGGGCATGAAACACCAGGCCGGCGGCTTCGAGTTCCTTCATGTGGTGCCGGACCGCATTCATCGAAAGCCCGAGCCGGGCACTGATATCCTTGGCGGTCAAGCTGCCCTGACTCTTCAGCTCCATGACAACGTCGGCCCGGGGGCCCTTGAGGCCCAGAGGGCGGGATTCCGTCTCGGTGCGATCGACACTGGTCATGGGAGAATCCTACTCTCCAGACCGGCCTGAGTCAATTTGTCTGGCATAATTGGTGTTATTGCAAAAACTGGCGCCATTTCAGGCGGCATGGCCTGGGGCATGGCCACGAACCCCGCATCGACCCGGGGAGGCTCAGCGGAGTCCTCGTGAAGCCAGACGATGCCGGGAAAGGTGGCCAGAGCGTGACACTAGAATTATGGTAGTAATATATACAACTACTATTATCTGAAACTGACCGTTTGCGCAGGAACGAGCCGACACCGATTTTCTTGGAATGACCATTCACCGCATCAGGCTGCTCGGGGACCCGATCCTCCACACGCGCTGCGATCCCATCACCAAGCCTCGCTCAGCCGGGGTCAGGGTGATCGTGGATGACCTGAAGGAAACCCTGCGGGACTGGCAGTCCCGGTTTGGAAGCGGCCGGGGCATCGCGGCACCCCAGGTCGGCGCTCCGGTCCGGATCGTCTACGTCGAGATGGACCGTCCCTGGGTGCTCATCAACCCCGAAATCGTCGAGGTCGGGTCGGACGACTTCACCGTCTGGGACGACTGCTTCTCGTTTCCCAATCTCCTGGTCCGGGTGCTGCGGGCCCATCATATCCGGGTGCGGTATCTGGACCTGAGAGGGGAGGAACACGAGGTGGACCTGGAGGGGGACCGGGCGGAGTTGCTGCAACACGAGATCGACCACCTCGACGGGGTGCTCGCGGTGGACCGGGCACACGGGCCCTGGCCCTTCTGTCTCCGGGAGGAGTGGAACCGCCTGTATGGCCCCTCCGAACGCTATGGGGAGCCTGAACCCAGATCGGCCCAACTCGGGCCTTCGGTCATGATCTGATCAGAACCAGCGCCCGACCCGCACCAGCAGCGCCCCACCCCCGACCCCCCCCACCCCCTAAAACCCCCCGACCCGCCCCAGCGGCGTGTACCCCCCGGTTCCCCACCCT
>CAYINH010000239.1:0-3366 GCA_964364615.1 uncultured Gemmatimonadaceae bacterium | reverse complement strand
GGGCGGCCAGGGCACCCGGCTCCGCCCGCTGACCCTCGCCCGCCCCACGCCCGCCCGCCCCAACCCCGTACTCCAGCCGGACCGGCCCGAGCGGAGTGTCCCCGAGGATGCCCAACCTGGCGCCCGCCCTCCAGTGGTCATCCTCGAGAAGGACGCCACCCGTGGCAATTCGGCCGACCGCAGCCAGCAGGGTGACCGAAAGCGGCCCATGGACGGCCACGTCCACCCGCGTGCCGGCATAGATCTCCCGATCCCCCCTCAGCTCCAGGAGATGGTACCCGGGGAACCCCTCCAGGCCGCCCAGAGCGAACTGCTCCATGCTCGGCATCTGGTCGCCCCACCCGACCCGAAGCCGCGGGAGGAACGACACCCGCCCGGTGGCCAGGGTCCCCGACAGGTCTGCCAGATAGCGCTGGAAGGTGCCGGAGAAGATGCCTTCGAGCACCAGGGCGGGCCCGCGCTCAGGCAGGCGCCGCACCAGCAACAGCAGCCCGCCCGAGCGATCGTCCCCGAGGTCGGTGTGCCAGAGGCGGCCTTCGAGGCCGATCCGGAAGACCCACCGGGTCACGTCCCGCTCCACCCCGACAAAGAACACGCCCTGCCGGGTCTGCTCCCCGGGTAATTCCACTCCGTCCTCGGCAAACCGCCGGACCTCTTCCCGCGCCAGCCGCCCGGTCAGGGTCGGCGCGAGCCGGGAAGGCGAGACCCCGAACCGGCCCACGCCGAAGTACCGTCGGAGGCCTGCTTCTAACTGGGTTGAAAGGCCACCCACCGCGAGGGTGCCCGCCGCCTCCACGCCAGCCGCCGTGAATGCGCGGTCGACGACCGCGAAGCCGATCCGCCCTCCGAGTTCGCTGTCGTAGGCGAGACCCACCCCGAGGGCCCGACGGGGGGTCCGATCGGCGGTGATGACGAAGTCGACGGGATCTCCTCCGGTCGGCGTGACCCAGGCCTGTTTGTACGCATCGATCTCCGTCAGCCGAGGGAACTGTCGGCGCATGGTCGCCTGATCGATCGAATCCCCGGGTTCCAGAGCCAGCAGGCGGCGGAGAGTACCCACCTCTCCCGGGGTCAGCCCCTGTCCGGTGATGGCGCCGACCAGGGTGGGAACGGTCACCGAACGAAGAGGCGCCCGCGGGAGGCAGCTGGCCTTGTCCAGGCTCGTGTCGGCGGCGCTCCGACCGCGATCGATCAGGCGGTTGATCGTCTCCGGCGCGAAGTCCAGGTTCCTGAACCCCTCGATGTCCGGCCGGATGTAGACATCCTCGGGGCCGAGCGAATCCGGTGGCTGGACAAACAGGAATCCGGCCAGCTGGTCCGCCACCGCCAGGGGGGAGGAGAGGTCCTTTGTGTTGTCCGATTCGCGGCTCACGTCGGACACGATGAGGCGGTTGGCGCCGAGGTTTCTGGCGATCTGGATCGGGATATTGGCCGAGATTCCCCCGTCGACCAGCACCCGGCCATCCACGTGGACTGGAGCAAACACCAGGGGAATGGAGCTGCTGGCGCGGGCGGCCCGGGCCAGATCCCCTCCCGCCAGCACCACGGGCTGGCGGTTGACCAGGTCGGTCGCGACGGCACGGAAGGGAATCGGGAGAGAATCGAAATGGCCGCGAGCCAGCAGATTGCCTCGCAGCAGCAGGCCGTTGAGCGTGGCGGCCGCCTGGGCCTCGCGCAGGGAGGGCGTTTGCAGAGTGAATCCCTTCTCTCCCTGTTCCCAGATCACCAGCGGCGTCAGGTCACCCCAACCGACGGGTACCCTGGCCGGCACCGTGAGGAGACCGTCAATCTCGATGGCCCTGGTCAGGGAGTCGACCGCTGCCGCCGAGAGCCCGCTGGCATACAGTGCGCCGACGATGGCGCCCATGCTGGTTCCGACAATCAGATCCGGCCGGGCGCCCAGGGCGTCCAGCGCGGCGAGGACCCCGATATGTGCCACCCCCTTGGCCCCACCACCCGACAGGACCAGAGCGGTGCGCCCCTCGCGACAGACCGGGGGAGCCTGTCCGAAGAGTGGCGCCACGGCACAGACCAGAGCGAGCCCCGCGAGGAAACCCTTGCGCCCCGGGAAACCGTTCCTTATTTCTATCCCGTCGAGGCGGTGGCCCCCTGCCGGCACCGTCCGCCCGAGGAGATTCTGCATGACGTATGTGATCATCGAAGCCTGTATCGGAGTCAAGGACCGAGCCTGCGTGGATGTCTGTCCGGTCGACTGCATCTATGAGGGCGAGGACCAGCTCTACATTCACCCGGAAGAGTGTATCGACTGCGGCGCCTGTGAACCAGAGTGCCCGGTCAGCGCGATCTATCCGGAGGACGACGTCCCCCCCGAGATGGCCTCGTATACCGAGAAGAACCGGGAGGTCTTCAACAGCGACACCCCTCCCGGGCGCCCCCACCAGTAGCCCTCCCGGACGGAAAGGCGGCCTCGGAGCCGAAGCCCCGAGGCCGCAGGTGGTGGGAGGTACTGCAATAGCGGTGGTCCTGAAGAGTTCGGACCGGACCCGCTATGGTATTAGACGCTCAGACCCCCCCAGGGGTTTCACACCCGGCCTGGAATCCGCGCCGAACATCTCCCGGATGACCGTCCATTCCGGACGGCCGTCCTCGCCTCTGGTGCCACCACCATCGATCCTGGCCGCGACGGCTCCTTCGGCCCGGGCCTTGGCACCGCTAGGTGCCGTTGGATGGGCCCGGCTACTATTCGGGGCTGCGGAGCGCGCCATCGGGGCCATTCGACGATGTCGGTGTAACGCATAACCCTTTCAGATGGAACACGTTACCTCATTGGAACTTGACCGTCCACAGCTCGTTGCCACTGCTCCGGAATTGGTCCGGCTGGTCAAGGAATGGAAGCGCGAGCCGGTCCTCGCCGTGGACACCGAGGCCGCCAGCTTCCACCGATATCTGAACCGCATCTACCTCGTCCAGGTGTCGACCCGGACCACCACCAGCATCATCGACCCGGTCGCCATCGAGGACCTCTCTCCCTTCGGCGAGATCCTGGCCGACCCCAGGATCGAGGTCGTCTTCCATGACGCCGACTACGACCTTCGGCTCTTCGACCACCAGTACGGGTTCAAAGTCCGGTCGCTGTTCGATACCCGGACAGCGGCTGAATTGCTCAGTGAGCCGGGCCTGAGTCTCGCCGCGCTTCTGGAGCGGTACTTCGACGTGAAGATCGATAAGCGGTTCCAGCGGGCGGACTGGTCAGCCCGGCCGCTGACCGAGGAGATGTTGGCTTACGCGGCCGCTGACACCCGGAATCTCGTCGCCCTCCGTGACCTCCTGGCCGAGCGGCTGGAGGAGACTGGGCGACTGGCCTGGGCCAGGGAAGAATTCGCTCGCCTGGAACATGTCCGGTGG
>CAYINH010000238.1:0-4698 GCA_964364615.1 uncultured Gemmatimonadaceae bacterium | reverse complement strand
ATCGACTGCATCAGCTGATTCCGGTCCTGGGCCACCTTCAGTTCCAGGCCGGTGACGGTGCGCAGCTGTTCGACCATCAGGGTGGGATAGTCGGGCTCCGCGTTCAGCCCGGTGCCCACTGCGGTCCCGCCGATGTTCATCACCCGGAGCCACTCGCCCGCCTCGGCCAGCTTGGCGCGGTGCCGAGCCACCGTGTGGCCGTAGGCGGTGAACTCCTGGCCGAGCCGGATCGGGGTCGCGTCCTGCAGGTGGGTCCGGCCCGACTTGACTATGTGGTCGAACTCGCGCCCCTTGGCGAGGAGCGCCTCCGCCAGGTCGTGCAGCGCGGTCAGCATCGCGGGCAGCAGCGCCAGCACCGAAAGCCGCATCGCCGTGGGGATCACGTCGTTGGTGCTCTGCGCCATGTTGACGTGGTCATTGGGATGCACCGGCGCATAGCGGCCGCGGGCCTGCCCGAGCAACTCGTTGGCCCGGTTCGCCAGCACCTCATTGCAATTCATGTTGTGGCTGGTCCCGGCGCCCGCCTGATAGACATCGACCACGAACTGGTCCCGATGCTGCCCGGCCAGGACCTCGTCGGCCGCGGTGACGATCGCGTCGGCCAGCTCAGGGGCGAGCCGCCCGGTCTGCCGGTGCACCAGTGCCGCGGAACGCTTGATCCAGACCACCGCATCCACGAAGATCGGCAGGGGGCGGAGTCCGGAGATGGGGAAGTTCTCGACTGCGCGAAGGGTCTGGATCCCGTACAGGGCGTCCGACGGAACGGGCTTCTCGCCGAGGGGGTCTTTTTCGATCCGTGTCGTCATGATTCCCGATCGCGCAGGGTGACGACGGAATTGTATCCAGATGCCCCGTCAAAGGCGAGCGTCCCGCGGGGGAATCACCCGATGGCGGCGCCCGTGAGGAACGGATTGGAGGCCCGCTCCACCCCGATGGTGGTCTCCGGGCCGTGACCCGAGAGGACCCGGGTGGCGTCGGGCAGGGTGAGCAGCTCCCGGCGGATGCTGGCGAGCAGGGTGGAATGGTCCCCCCCCGGGAGATCGGTTCGCCCGATGGAACCGGCGAACAGGACGTCGCCGGCCAGCACGATCCCCTCGCCTACCAGGCAGACGCTTCCCGGCGAATGGCCCGGGGTGAAGAGAACCTTAAACTCGTGGTGGCCAACCCGGACCGGCTCCCCTTCGCGGAACGCCTCGTCCGGCGGAGGCAGCGGGGCGAGGGGGAGACCGAACCAGAGCCCCTGCTGGGGGACGCCATCGTAGACTGGCCGTTCCGCCGGGTGGAGCCAGACCGGCGCCCCGGTCGCCTTCCGAACCTCCGCCAGCCCGAGGACATGGTCGAGGTGGGCGTGGGTGAGCCAGATCGCCGTGGTCCGCCAGCCCCGCCGGTCGAGTTCGGCCAGGATCCGCTCCCATTCCTCGCCCGGATCCACCACCACCGCCTCGCCCCGGTCAGGATCGGCGAGCAGGTAGCAGTTCTGGAGGAACTGCCCATTGGGGATGGTCACGATCTCCAGCTCAGACACGGACGGCCGATTTGCGTTCGGTCAGGTACTTCTCCACCGCGATGGCCGCCGTGGTGGCGTCGCCGACGGCGGTGGTGACCTGGCGGGTGAGCTGCACCCGAAGGTCTCCCGCGGCGAAGAGTCCGGGAATGGAGGTCATCATCCGGTCATCGGTGATGACATATCCCGAAGGGTCGTGGTCGAAGTGGCCGTTGATCAGATCACTGTTCGGCCGGAACCCGATGAAGACGAAGACCCCGGTGACCGCGAGGGTCGACCGGGTCCCGTCCACGGTACTCTCGAGGGAGATCGCCTTGACCCCTGAGGGTTCCCCCTGGATTTCGGTGACGACCCGGTTCCAGATCACCTCGATCCTGGGGTTCCCGAAGAGTCGCTCCTGGAGCAGCTTGGAGGCCCGGAAGGTGCCCCGCCGATGGATCACATGGACCTTGGCGGCGTACCGGGTCAGATACTCGGCTTCTTCCACCGCCGCGTCCCCGCCACCGATGACCGCGATCGTCTCACCCTTGAAGAAGGCGCCATCGCACACCGCGCAATAGGACACCCCTCGACCGGCGTACTCGACCTCACCCGGCACTCCGAGCTTGGTCGGCGTCCCACCCGCCGTCAGAATCACCGTTGGCGCCCGGAAGACCGTGCCCGAGCTGGTGGAGACTTGGAAGACACCATCCGGCTCCCGACTGATCCCCTCGACGTTCTCCTGCAGAATCTCGGCGCCGAAGGCCTTGGCGTGTTCGGCCATTCTGTCGGCCAGTTCCGGGCCGAGAATGCTCAGGAACCCGGGGTAGTCCTCGATCCTCTCGGTGTTGAGGAGCTCGCCCCCGGGCACACCCCGTTCCAGGACCACGGCCTTGAGCATGCCGCGGCCGGCGTACATCGCAGCGCAGAGCCCGGCCGGGCCGGCCCCCACGATGATCACATCCAGCTCTCGCACTTCGGTTCCCGTCATCGGTTCCCTTCCTGAGCCAGCGTACTTGCCCTGCGGTCCGACGATGATAACGACCGGGTCAGGACCAGAGTTCCTACTTGGCCATCACGGCCTGATCCAGGGCGTGGAGCCATTCGATCGGAATCACCTGGGTGCCCAGCGCGGAGTTGGGATTCCCTGCCCCATCGCCATGCCAGTCACTCCCGCCGGTCAGCAGCAGCCCCAGGGCCCGGGCCTGGCCGGCAATGCCCGCGGTCGTCTCCGGGGAATGGCTCGGGTGCCGGACCTCGACTGCGTCGAGCCCATCCTGCTGGAGCAGGGCCAGGGTCGATCGATTGGCGCGCTCCCGCAGGTGCGCCGCCGAAATCAGCCCACCCGTGGCATGCACCAGGTCGGCCACCTCCCGAAGGGTCGGCAGCACCTTCTCGACATAGGCCCGGCGGCCCTGGCCAAGGAAATCGTCGAACGCGGTCGCCACATCGGGGACCTTCCCCAACCGAACCAGTGCCCGCGCGACATGGGGGCGCCCGACCGCCGCCGTTCCAGCCTCGGCCATCACCTGATCGGTTTCGATGTCGACCCCCCAGGCTTTGAGGGCGGCGACGATTCGTTCCGCCCGGGTGATCCGGAGCTGCCGGGCCTCGAGGAGGAAGGCGTCCATGGCAGGATCGTCGAGCGGCAGGAAGTACCCCAGCACGTGAATCTCGCCCCAGGGGGCTTGCACCGAGAACTCGCAACCGCTCACCACCCGCAGTCCCAGCCGGTCACCCTCCGCCACCGCCTCGGGCACCCCGGCCACGGTGTCGTGATCCGTCAGCGCAATGGCCGCGAGACCGGCAGCGTGCGCCCGGCGGACAACTTCCGCCGGCGCCAGCACCCCGTCGGAGGCGGTCGAATGGAGGTGGAGGTCGGCGACCGGGTTCAGCGCCGGTACCCCAGTTCCGGGGAGGTCCAGGAGGGCTGGGACCGCCGGAACAGTTCGATCAGCCGGGGATCGGTCAGACGGGCCAGGGAGCGCTCGGGGCTCTTGACCGCCTGGGGGGAATACCGGCTGATCCGCTGGCTGCCGTCGTCGAGCGAGGTGAAGACAACACCGAATTCATCGCGCTGGTACTGGGTGGGTCGCCCGCTCGTCGCCACACTCCACCGGTGACCGTCCACCGTCAGGATCCGGCCGGCCATTACGCTTCCTCCCCTTCCAGGGACGCCATCAGTTCGCGCTCTCCGGGAAATCCTGGAGCATGGCGCGGACGTCGGCCAGGAAACGATCGGCGTCGGCCCCGTCCACGATCCGGTGATCGAACGACAGCGCGAGCATACCCTTGGTCCGGATCGCCAGGGCATCGCTGCCATCCGGGGCCACCACCACCGCCGGCCGCTTCTCGATCGCCCCCACGGCCAGGATGGCGGACTGCGGCTGGTTGAGGATCGGAAGCCCGACGTGGGTGCCGAACACTCCCGGGTTGGTGATGGTGAAGGTGCCGCGCTGAACCTCATCGGGACTCAGCTTCTTGCTCCGGGCTCGCTCGGCAAGGTCATTGATCGCTCGGGTAATCCCCAGCAGGGCCAACTCATCGGCGTGCCGGATGACCGGCACGATGAGGCCCCAATCCAGGGCCACCGCGATCCCCAGGTTGATGTCCCGACGGAGGATGGTGCTCTCCCCCATCACCGCCGCATTGAGGGTCGGATGTCGTCGAAGGGTGTCCGCCACCGCCTTCGCGATGAAGGCCAGGAAGGTCAGCTTGACCCCGCGCTCCAGGTATTCGGCTTTCATCCGGGCCCGGAGCTGGGCCACCCTGGAATAGTCGACCTCGATCATGCTGTGGACGTGGGCCGACACCCGCCGGGACAGGACCATGTGGTCGGCGGTGAGCTTCCGGATCCGGGACCAGGGCTCCACCCGATCCCCTTCCCACGGCTCCACCGAGGGCCCGGGGTGGGGTGCACCAGCGGGAGCGGAGATCGGGGTGGACCCCGGGCGGGGCGGCGCCGGGACGGGCGCCGCCGAGGGCCGTTCGAGGTAGCTCAGGACATCCTGTTTGGTGACCCGGCCCGCCAGGCCCGATCCGGGAATTGCCGTCAGATCCAGCTGGTGCTCGGCCACCATCTTTCGAACCAGCGGGGTGGACCGCAGGCGGAGCCGCTCTTCCAGAGTCTCCGCCCCGCCCGGAGCCGGCGCGGCCACCGGGGTCGGCGCAGGTGGGGCCGCCGGAGCAATGGCCGCTGGGGCGGCAACCGGGGT
>CAYINH010000237.1:0-4748 GCA_964364615.1 uncultured Gemmatimonadaceae bacterium | reverse complement strand
GAAGGCACGTTGCTGGGCGGAGAGATTGGCGCGCGGGGGCCGGCAGGCCCCGGCTCTGAGGGTCCGTGCATGGGTTCGGGTGCCCCGTTCTCCTGGGGGGAGGGGGGGAGGCGGGAGGCCGGTCCAGCCCAACCAGATTGCAGTCGAAATCGGAACCACAGCAGTCTTTGCAGGCCAATCTGCGAACATTCCCTGGCTGGACCGTGATTCCAGGTGGTCCGGGCCGCTTGTTGCTGGGGGAGAATGGGGCGCACCCGGGCCGTCGCAGGGAAGGAGGGCCCCGTGGCCTGCCTGCCGGATTGCAGCACTTCCGGATTAGGCTGCGAGGAACGATGTTATCCCGCAATAGGCTGCTGGGGCATGGCCCCCAGCGGCGGTCCAATACTTGTTAGGCGACAACACACAGCGATGCGAACTGCTCTCCTCCTCAGCGTCCTAGTGGTGTGATGCCAAAGTCTCTTTCGCTTTGCGGACCTTGGCAAGGATGGCGGTGACGGTCGCGGTCCACACGAAGGGCGTCGGGTGTTCGTTGCGACGATCAAGGTAGCTGGTGATCGCCGCGACGAGTTCGTTGACCGAGTTGACGGCGAGGCGATGAAGCTGTCGTCGACTCAATTCGTTGAAGAGCAGCTCAACGAGATTCAGCCACGAGGCTGACGTGGGCGTAAAATGGAAATGCACACGGGGGTGCCGCCGCAGCCACGTCTCGACGTCAGGGGTCTTATGGGTCGCATAGTTGTCCAAGATCACATGCACACTCAGGCCCTGGGGGACGTCACGCTCGACGCGCGTCATAAAGGCGAGAAAGTCTCGCTGCGTGTGGTGGGGCCGACACTCGTGCTGCACATCGCCGGTGCCGACGTTGAGCGCCGCGAACAACGTCGTCGTCCCGTGCCGCTTGTAGTCATGCGTGATCGTCCCGGCGCGCCCCTTCTTGAGCGGCAAGCCGGGTTGCGTCCGATCGAGGGCCTGAATCTGGCTCTTCTCGTCCATGGAGAAGACCACCGCCCGTTTCGGCGGATTCACATAGAGGCCGACGACATCGCGCAGCTTGGCGACAAACTCGGGGTCGGTCGACACCTTGAAGTACGCGACGTGGTGCGGCTTCAGGCCATTCGCGCGCCACAACCGCGAAATGGTCGCTTGATCCCAGCCCGTCTCCTTGGCCATCAGCCGCGTGCTCCAATGGGTGCCGCCATCCGGCGGCGGGTCCTTCAAGGTCTTCGCAACGATCCGCTCCTCTTCTGAGGCGTCGAGCTGCCGCGGTCGTCCCGAGCGCGGCCGGTCCGCCACAAGGCCATCGCGCCCGTCGGCTTCATAGCGATTCAGCCACAGGCTCACCGTCGGTCGCGAGACGCCCACCGTGGTGCAGATCGCCGCGCCCGCCACTCCGTCGGCCGACGCCAGCACGATGCGAGCGCGCTCCACCACTCGCTGCGGGGTCGTCCGGCCTCGCACCCAGTCCTCGAGCGCCCGACGATCGCCGCGCTTCAATTTGACAATTCGAATCGGCAGTGGCATGGCACCCATAGTACCATTGTCGGCAACATTATGCAAGTGACTTCTGCATCACACCACTAGCAGGTGCCCTGCACGCCCAAGTTCCGCGGGCGAGGTGCGACCCTGCGGCGTTGTTCAATCCGGAGCCCTGCAAGCTGGAGGTCTACACCGCGGCATGGCGGAGTGGTTCACTCGACGCGCGCGCTCAGCTGGTTGTCCCCAGTCCGGCTCCGATCGAGTACGTGGTGGTCGTAGTGGGCGGCGGGCTGGTCGGCCACGCGGCCTTCGCCCTCGACATCTGGTGGCCGATGTGCGCGCGATTCCGCTGCGCGCTGGCCCACTTTGATGTGGCCAGCGACCCTCCGCCAGCCACCCGGGCTCACGATCCTGGCCGCAACGCCACCGTTGGGAGTGGTCAGGCGCTTCTCTCGTTGCTCGACACGCTGGCCCGGAGTGCCCGCCGACCCGAGCTATCGCGAGCCAAGCTGGCGCTCTTTGGATTCTCCGCGACCGGGAGCTTTGCACTGACGTTCGCCGTTCAGTATCCCGAGCGAACGCTCACGGCGGTGCGATATCATTCGCACCTGCGAGGGCTTGAGGTCGACACCATGGCGCTCGCGCGCGTGCCGGTCTTGATGGTCGCGAGCACCGGTGACTCCACGGCAGGCGTCGAGGACACGCGGAGCCTCTGGCAGCGCGGCCGACGTAGCGGCGCGCCCTGGGCTCTTGCGGTCGAAACCGGCCGCGCTCACGTCTCCCTTGATTCCTGGCTCGATGCGAGTGATCTCATCTGGCACTGGATCGAAGCGATTGGGAGCCCTCGCACTCGGGCCGGATACGCCAACGGGTGGCATGGGGATCCGGACACGCGAACGATCGCGCGGGTCAGGGTCGGCGTGTCCGACGAGAAGCGCAGCTGGCTGCCGGATTCCGTCACTGCCGAGTCCTGGCGGCGACTCAATCGGGGGCAGCCCTAGGCTGACGGTCATTGTCGCCTAACAGCTGCTTGCTGCGGACGCGGCCGGGCGCTATGGTAGGCCGCCATGCGCTGCGGCATGGCGGCCACGTGTTGGACGCCGCGCCGCAGAAGCAGGATCGCAAGACCGCGCCGCTTCGACAAGTGCACACCCACCCCTTACACTACAGCATGCCTTCCGGCGCTGCTCTCGTCTTCGCATTCCCGTTTGACATCTGGATCCTGGATGGATCCCCAGATCCCGTTACGGTCACGATCGGCGGATCTTCGCTGTCTTTCTACTGGCCATTCAACTCAAACGGGTCCAAGGGCCCGGTTGTCAGTTCTATCCCCTTCGAACGCGTCCCGTTCCGGCCAGGCACCAGAAACTCCGTGCCGCCCCTTGCCATCACAGCAAACCCAGCACCCCCAGACGGCTCGATTTTGGCCGATTCGATGCGAGTCGATGTCCTTCCACTACCTACTGATCTCAGTTCAGCTGCGCACACTGATGCGGAGCGAGTGGTAGCGTCATTCCTCTCGAGGGTCCGCCATCTCACCGGTCAATGGTGGGTCGGTCACGCGCATCATGAGTTCCAGTCATGGTTGCGCAATTGGTACCAAGTCGACCCGACGGGCATGCTTACCTCGCGGGATGTCAGCCTCCCCACACGACTCGAGTCTAGGATGGGCTTCGAGCAGCCTCTATCAGCGCAGACTTTCTCCGAAGCTGCCGCCGATGCCGCCGCTGGCCTTTCGACCCCCCTCCATTGGGAGTCATTCTACGATGCGACGTTCTTCTTTATTGCCCATGAGGCTGTAGCACGTGCAGTAGTCGAGGCTTCCACAAGTTGCGAACTCGCCATTGAGGGATCGATAGCTCGTTTAGCCGCGCTTCGCAGCCACCCCTTTGATGGGATGAGCCGTGTTCTCGATCGGGGGGACTTCATCGGCAATATTCGAAATGCCTTGGTCACCGTGCTGCATAGGTCCTATGCAGAGGAGCATCCGGTGGAGTTTGAGCGCCTGAGGTCATTGTGGGCAGCACGAGGAAGCGTCGCCCATGGTCGTTTGACCAGCATCGGCTCTCGGGCCGGAGTTCCCGACCTCCCTACGGTCAGCGGAATGCTCAATTCTGTTCTCCATTTCTTGAAATGGCTGGAGAGCGCGGTCTAACAGGTTGCTGAAAAAGTCTCTGGCGCTGTCCTACCAATGTCCTAACTTGGAGTACCCTCTTCCGCGAGCAGCGTGATGCGTGGCCCCGACGAGCGGCAGGCGATCCTCTTCAGCTACCGGTCGATCGAGGACCGGATCCCGGCCGACCACCCGCTCCGCGCAATGCGCCGGCTGATCGATCCCCTCCTGGTGGAGCTCTCGCCCCGCTTCCAGCGGCTCTACGCCGCCATCGGTCGCCCGTCGATCCCGCCCGAGCAACTGGTCCGGGCGCTCCTGCTCCAGGTGCTCTACACCATTCGCAGCGAGCGCCGGCTGATGGAGCAACTCGACTACAATCTGCTCTACCGCTGGTTTGTGGGCCTGACCCCCGATGATCCGGTCTGGGTGCCGACGGTCTTCAGCAAGAACCGGGACCGGCTGCTGGCCGGGGAGATCGCTGACGCCTTCTTCGGAGCGGTGGTGGGCCTGGCCGAGACGCACCAGCTGATCTCGGCAGACCACTTCACCGTCGATGGTACCCTGCTGGAGGCGTGGGCCAGTCACAAGAGCTTCCAGCCCTTCGACGCGCCCCCACCGCCTTCCGACGATGACCGCAGCAATCCCAGCAGCAACTTCCGGGGCCAGAAGCGCTCCAACACCACCCACCGCTCAGTCACCGATCCCGACGCCCGGCTGGTCCGCAAGACCCATCATGGCGCGGCCTTCCTGGGTTACCAAGCCAGCGTGCTCACCGAGAACCGCCACGGCCTGATCGTGCAGACCGACGTCCGGGCCCCCGGCTACCACGCCGAGCGGGAGGCGGCGCTGGCCATGGTGGACCGGCTGCCGCAGCGCCGGCAACCGCGGACCCTCGGCACCGACAAGGGCTACGACGCCCCCGACTTCATCGCTGCCCTCCGGCGTCGCCGGGTCACCCCGCATGTCAGCCCCAATCCGCATCGCTATGGCCGGAAAGCCTGCAGCCCGATCGACGGCCGCACCACCCGTCACCCGGGCTACGCCCTCAGCCAGCAGAAACGCAAATTGGTCGAGGAGGGCTTCGGCTGGCACAAATGCGTCGGGCTGCTCCGCAAGCTCCGCCACCGAGGGCAAGAGAAAGTCGCCTGGATCTTCACCT
>CAYINH010000236.1:0-4750 GCA_964364615.1 uncultured Gemmatimonadaceae bacterium | reverse complement strand
CGAGCTGAGCCCTCCCCGCCGCCTCGGGCATGCCGACCAGATTCGGGATTCGGATGGCCGCCGGTCCTCGACTGACGATCAGATCCACCCTGGCACCGGGTCCGAGAGTGGCCCCGGCCGCTGGCCTGGTCCCGATGATCACCCCGGGATCGGCGCTGCCAATCAGCGAGTCCACGGTTCCGACCACCAGCCCGACCGCTCCCAGGACTCGGCGGGCATCGGTGGTATCGAACTGCACCACATCGGGGACGGTCACCGGAGCGGCGCCGCTGCTCACGGTCAACTCCACCTGACTCCCTTCGGGGAGTGCGATCCGCGACACCGGCTCCTGCCAGGTGACATATCCCTGGGGCAGGGTGGGATCCTGTTCCCCCCCCGAGGCGACCTTGACCCTGAATCCCTGAGCGGTCAATTCCCGCTCGGCCTCCTCCAGCGGGAGGCCAATCACCTGCCGGACCCGCTGGTTCCGGCTGATCAACGGGGCCGGGTACAGCGCCAGCGATGCCAGATAGCCCGCGGCGGCGGCGGCGACCAGGATCCCGGTGACGATGAGCCGGCGTCGTGCCTTGACGGTCAGCGGCTTCCGAGCGGCCATCAGCCTGCTCGCTTGAGCCGCGTCGCATAGGCCCCGTCGGTGCCATACCGGTGGGGCAGCAGTTGCAGGTCCCCCGCGGAGTTCACGACTCCCGCCGGCGCCGGCCCGGGATCGCGCTGGAACCGGCCGTCACGCGCCAGGAACGCCTCGATCTGCACTTCGTTCTCCTCGGACTCAAGCGAGCAAGTGGAGAAACATAACCAACCCCCCGGGCGAACCCGGTCCGCCGCCGCGTCGAGCAGGTGACCGGCCTCGGAGGCCAGTCGGGTGAGTGCCTCGGGGCTCACCCGCCATCGGGCATCGGGGTGGCGGGCCAGCACCCCGGTTCCCAGGCATGGCACATCGAGCACCACCGCATCAAGAGGGCGAACCGGTGGGGCGGAGGCATCGGCGATGATCGGGAATTCCCGGCCGCTTCCCGCCCGGGCCAGGTTTTCCTTGAGCCGGTGAATCCGCTCGCGCCGGGGTTCGCCGGCCACGACCAGGCCGGCCCGGAGGCCGAGCTGGATCGTCTTGCCACCCGGAGCGGCGCAGGCGTCGTACACCACGGCGCCCGGGGGCAAGTCGAAGAACCGGACCACCAGGTGCTGGGCCGGATCCTGGACGATGAATCCGCCCTCGACAAAGCCCGGCAGCTCGGCCGGTCGAGTCGCCTCGGGGAGCAGTCCCGCGCCGAAGGGTGCGTCGTCGACTGGGATCCCGGCCTCGGTCAGCGCCGTCCTCAACTGTTCGAGCGTCCACCGGGCTGGCTGGATGGCCAACGACGGGCGGGTGTCGTTCCACGCCAGCAGTGCGGCGGTGTCCTCCGCCCCGAAGCGAAGGGTCCACCGATTGACCAGCCAGCCCGGATGGGTGCCCCGGCCGGGGACGATCTTCGGGGCCCCCAGCGCCACCTTGCGGAGCACCGCGTTCACGAACCCGCTCGCCTTGCTGTGCCCGGTCGCTCGGGCCAGGGCCACGGAGGTGCTGACGGCGGCGTGGGAGGGGATTCGATCGAGTCCCATCATCTGGTAGGCCCCGATCCGGAGCAGGTCGCGGATCGGGAGGGCCACACTGTCCAGCCCGCGGGGGACCAGAGGGGCGAGTTCCCGGTCGAGCACCGCCGCGGCCCGGAGGGTGCCGGCGGCCAGTTCGTGCGCCAGCCGACGGTCGGCACCGGTGAGTGGATCGAGCGCCGCATCCAGGGCCAGGTCGAACGGGCGACCTTCGGCCACTTGCTGAAGGACTTCCCATGCCGCCCGCCGCGGGGCGAGCCCGGCCTGGTCGGTCATCGGCCCGGGGGCGTCTCGCCGAGCATCCCGGAGAGGGGACTCGATGGCACCGCGACTTCCCGGCGCGGCATCCGACCCGCCAGGTAGGCGAGTCGACCAGCGTCCACGGCATGGCGCATCGCGGTGGCCATCCGGACCGGATCGTCGGCCGCCGCCAGCGCGGTATTCATCAGGATCCCATCCACTCCCTGCTCCATCACCAGGCAGGCGTCGGAGGCGGTGCCGACGCCGGCGTCCACGATGATCGGGACCGACAGCCGACGCTTGATGGTGCGGATGTTGAAAGGGTTGATCATCCCGAGCCCGCTCCCGATCGGGGAGGCGAGCGGCATCACCGCCGCCGCGCCCGCTTCTTCCAGCCGGAGCGCCGTGATCAGGTCATCGTTGGTGTAGGCCAGCACCGAGAACCCCTCCTTGACCAGCACCCGGGTGGCCTGCAGCAGGCCAGCGACATCGGGGAGCAGGGTCTCCTGGTCGCCGATCACTTCGAGCTTGATGAAGTCGTTGAACCCGGCTTCCCGGGCCAGCCGGGAATAGCGGATCGCTTCGTCGGCCGTGTAGCAGCCGGCAGTGTTGGCCAGCAGGAAGAACCGCTTGGGGTCGAGGTGGTGCAGCACCCCCTCTTCCCGGGTCCGGTCCAGGTCCACCCGGCGCACCGCGACCGTGACCACCTCGGCGCCGGAGGCCTCGATCGCCTGCACCATGAGGGCGTTGCTGGGATACTTGCCGGTGCCCACCATGAGGCGGGACCGGAAGCTGTGCCCGGCAATGGAGAACGGGGTGTCCATGCTCAACCTCCTCCCACGAAGTGCACCAGCTCGATCACGTCGTCCTCCGCCAGCGGGGTCGAGGCCAGCCCCGGCCGCCGGACGATGCTCCGGTTGTGTTCCACCACGACCGCCCGGGCATCGAGGGACAGGTGATCGAGCAGGTCGGCCAGTGTGGCCGGCGCCGGAACGGTCCGGCGCTCGCCATTCAGGGTGATGGTGAGCTGGGTCATCGTCATTCGCTCCAGGGTTCCAGCAATCGTGCCGCGACGGCAGCGGGTCGGTGCGCCGTCCACAGGGCGGAGATCACCGCGACCCCCCAGGCCCCGGCCTCACGGACCAGCGCGGCCCGCTCGGGGGTGATCCCGCCGATCGCGATGATCGGAAGCTCGAGTGACACCACCGACTCGATCAACCCCACCCCCGCCGGAGTCGCATCAGGATGGCTGGCCGTCTGAAAGATCGGTCCCACCACCAGGTAGTCGGCGCCCTCATCCCGGGCCTGCGCCGCCTCGACCGCGGAGTGCGCCGAGCGACCGATCCACCCGTCCGGAAAGACCACTCGGGCGTCATCGGGACTCAGGTCCTGGGCCCGGAGGTGCACCCCCTGGGCCCCGACGGCGGCGGCGATATCCGGACGGCTCGACACCACCAGGGCGGCCTCGCAGGCCCGGGCGTGGAGGTGGAACGCCGCGGCGCAGTCGGTCAGTTCCGCGGCCGTGGCGCTGTGATCTCGGGCCACCAGCGCCACCGCCGGGCCGAGTTCAGCGATCTGGGCCGCCGCGTGCCCGGTCCGGGGGCCGATCCGGACACTCCGATCGGTGAAGGCAAAGAGCCGGGGCAGCGGCCTCATCGGAACTGGCCCTCATCGCCCGGATGACGTCCCCGGACCCACTCCCTGGCGGTCATCCGCCGCCGACCCGCCGGCTGGACTTCGGCAATGCTGACCGCTCCGGTCCCGGTCGCCACCACCAGCTGAGGCACGGTCCGCAACACTTCCCCGGGGCGACCGCTCTCCGGGAGCGGCATCGGGCCGAACAGCTTCATCGCCGCGCCATCGAGCAGCGACCAGGCGCCGGGTGCCGGATCGTAGGCCCGGATCGCCCGGGCGACGGCGTCCGCCGGGTCGGTCCACTGGATCCGGGCCGCATCGCGGGTCAGCTTGGGGGCCATCGTGGCGGCGGCTTCATCCTGCGGGGTGGGTCGCAGCGCCCCGTCCCGCATCAGGCCGATCGCTTCGACCAGGGCCCGGGCCCCCAGATCGGCCAGCCGTTCGGTCAACGAACCGGCGGTCTCGCCCGGGAGAATCGGAGTGCTGATGGAGTGGAGGATCGGGCCGGTATCCATCCCCGGGTCCAGTTGCATGATGGTGACACCGGTGCGCGAGTCGCCGGCCAGAATCGCTCCCTGGACCGGCCCGGCCCCTCGATGCCGGGGGAGCAGCGACGCGTGGACGTTGATCATCCCATGCGTCGGGATCTCCAGGATGGCCGGGCGGAGAATGTGGCCATAGCCGACCACCACTCCGAGTTCCGGGGCGTAACGCCGGAGACTGGCGGTGAAGAGATCGCCGGTGGGGCGCTCGGGCTGCAGCACCGGAAGGCCCAGCGCCAACGCCTCTTCCTTGACCGGCGAGGGGATCAGGGCGGACCGGGAGCGGCCTTGCGGCCGATCCGGCTGGGTGACCACCGCCTCGACCGTCAGGTCTTCCTCGAGCAGGGCCCGGAGCGAGGGAACGGCGAAGGCCGGAGTCCCGAAGAAGACCACACGCATGGCTAGCGCCCGGCGGCTTCGGTCTTGAGGGACTTGGTGACGCCCTCTCCCTTGTGATCCTTCTTCCACCGGGAGACCAGCAGCCGCCGCTTGAGGGGGCTCAGGTGGTCGATGAAGAGGATGCCGTCGAGGTGATCGATCTCGTGCTGGATGGCCCGGGCCAGCAACCCGTCGGCCTCGATCGTGAACGGCTGGCCGTTCGGGTCGAGCGCCTCGAGCACGATCCGTTCAGGTCGGACCACGTCCGCGTACAGGTCGGGAATCGACAGGCACCCCTCTTCGCCCCTGGCCGAGCCCTCCGCCGAGCGGACGATCGGGTTGACCATCGCCAACCGCCGATCATC
>CAYINH010000235.1:0-4803 GCA_964364615.1 uncultured Gemmatimonadaceae bacterium | reverse complement strand
ATCTTCAAGGGTGCGGCGCATCCGCACGAAGCCCAGAACCCGGTGAAGCTCGACTGGAACAGGTTGAGCCCGACAAACACTGTGAACAGGTAGAACCGCGGGTCGACCCAGTAGCCCAGGGCCAGAGAACCCAGTACGAATGCGCCGGCGAACCGCCGGATGATCATTTGCATGACGATCTCCTCAGATGAATGGCTCGAACGGGAGTACCACGGCCCGGAGCCGTTCGCCGGCGGGAAGTGTTCTAGCGGTCTTCGCGATGGCCGTGGTCAGGGCCTCGGCCGACTCGGCCGGGACTGCCGTGAACCAGACCGTGTTTCCACCGGGCCAGGCCCGGGTCCCCTCACGCCGGCCGGTGGTCCCCGAACCATGCGCTCCGTCGAGTCGGGTGTAGCCGGCACCCACCCGGTCGAGGGCCTCGCTGACCCGCTCCGCCGAAGCGCCACTGTAGATCACCACCACGAGTCTCATGCGTCCTCCTTGCCGGCGGTCAGTTCCCAGTACAGCAGCGGTACCACCACCATGGTCAGCACCGTCGCCACAATGGCCCCACTCATCAGCGCCACCGCCAACCCCTGGAAGATCGGATCGAGCACCATCACCAGCCCGCCCGCGACCACCGCGGCCGCGGTCAGGGCAATGGGACGGAACCGGACCGCCCCGGCTTCGATCACCGCGTCCCGCAAGGAGCGTCCTCGCGCCTGGGCCAGCTGAATGAAGTCGACCAGCAGGATCGAGTTCCGGACGATGATCCCCGCCAGCGCGATCATCCCGATCATCGAAGTGGCCGTGAAAAAGGCGCCCGTCAGGGCGTGCCCCGGCAGAATGCCGATCAGGGTGAGGGGAATCGGCGCCATGATAACGAGTGGAATGGCAAACGACTGGAACCAGCCCACCACCAGGACATAGATGAGGAGGAGCACGATGGCGAAGGCGAGCCCAAGATCGCGAAACACCTCGATCGTGATCTGCCACTCGCCGTCCCATTTCATGGCCGTCTCATCGAGCTGGTCGGGCTGGGCCGCGTTGTACCGCTGGACCTCGGCTCCCTTGACCCGGACCGAGTCGAGCCGGGCGTTCATGGCCAGGATGGCGTACACTGGCGACTCCACCACGCCGGCTACGTCCCCGGTGACGTAGATGACCGGTCGCAGGTTCTTCCGATGCCGCGAGGCCGGCTGGACTCCTGAATCCACGCTGACGAACCGGGCCAGGGGCTGGGGCCCCGCCGCGGTGGCGACCGGCATCGCCAGCAGAGCGCTCACCGCACTGCGCTCCTCCAGTGGCAGCCGGGCGACGATCGCCACGCCCTCCCGGGCCGTGGCGGAGGCGGCCAATCCGGCCACTCCTCCACTCACCCCGAGCGCCACCGTCCGGGCGATCTGATCGACGCTGGCGCCGGCCTCGGCGGCCCGAACCCGATCCACCCGGAGCCGCCACCGGGTCTGGGGGTCCTCCACGGTCCAGTCGACGTCCACCACACCCGGGGTGCTCTCCAGCACCGCCTTGACCTGACGGGCCGCCTCCAGCCGGGTGACGTCATCCTTGCCGTACACCTCGGCCACCAGGGTGGAGAGCACCGGCGGTCCCGGTGGAATCTCGGCGATCTTGGCCCGGGCTCCGTAGCGCCGGGCG
Source organism: uncultured Gemmatimonadaceae bacterium (assembly GCA_964364615.1). Taxonomy (GTDB): domain Bacteria; phylum Gemmatimonadota; class Gemmatimonadetes; order Gemmatimonadales; family GWC2-71-9; genus SZUA-320. Next base: position 3,168 of record CAYINH010000235.1, on the reverse strand, counting down.
ATCGAATCGAGACCCGGCCGGACCGCCACCGCGATTTCGTGGCTCTGGCGCGCCCGGTCGTGCTTGGGAGCCAGGTTGACCTGCAGGTCGGCGACCTGACCGCCCCGCCGGAGGAAGTAGTGGCGGACCAGGCCGTTGAAGTTGAACGGCGCCGCGGTTCCGGCATACAGCTGGACGCTTCGGACCTCGGGCACGGAACGCAGATGGGCCGCGAGTTCACTGCCCGCCGCGTTGGCGGTCTCCAGGGTCGTGCCCTCGGGGAAATCGAGCACCACCTGGAACTCACTCTTGTTGTCGAACGGCAGCATCTTGACCTCGACCGCCCGCAGGCCGAGCAGGCCGACCGACAGCAACAGGAGTCCCCCCACGCCGGCGTAGGCCAGGTACCGCCGACGACGATTCTCGATCAGCGGGGTCATGATCCCGGCGTACCACCGGCCGAACCCGGAGCGCTCCTCCGGTTCGTGCACCCGGTCGGCCGACGTCTCTTGCACGGTCACGTGCCCCTTGAGGAGCCGGAGCGCGAGCCACGGGGTGATCACCAAGGCCACGCCCAGCGAGGCCAGCATCGCCGCCGAGGCGCCGACCGGAATCGGTCGCATGTAGGGGCCCATCAGTCCCGAGACAAAGGCCATCGGGAGAATGGCGGCGATCACCGTGAAGGTGGCCAGAATCGTCGGGTTGCCGACCTCGTCCACCCCCTCCACCGCGGCCACCTCGGGCGATCGGCCCCCGATCTTGAGATGGCGGTAGATGTTCTCCACCACCACGATGGCATCGTCCACCAGAATCCCGATTGAGAAAATCAGGGCAAAGAGGGTGATGCGATTGAGTGAGTACCCCAGGGCGTAGTAGACGAACAGGGTGAGCGCCAGGGTGACCGGCACCGCCACCAGCACCACCAGCGCCTCGCGCCAGCCGAGGAAGATCCCGATCAGCACCGTCACCGAGAGGGTGGCGATCAGCAGGTGGAGGATCAGCTCGTTGGCTTTCTCGGTGGCGGTCTCGCCGTAGTCCCGGGTCACCTCGACCGCCACCCGCTCGGGGAGGAGCCGGTTCCGACTCGCTTCGACCCGCTCCAGCACCGCATGGGACACCACCGAGGCGTTGGCGCCGCGACGCTTGGCGACGGCGATCGTGACGGCCTGGCCGACCTCACCAGAGGCCCCACGGTGACTCACGTAGCTCGAGGCCTCGTCAAACCCGTTCGTCACCGTGGCCACGTTGCGGAGGTAGACCGGATACCCCGCCCGGGAGGAGATCACCACACTGCCGATCTCGGCCGCCGTGGTCAGCGGAGCGCCAACTTCGATCAGCGCGGTCTGGTTTCCCTGGGTGATGGTACCGGCGGACATCCGGGTGTTGGCGCCCTGCAGCGCCAGCATCACTTCGCCCGGGGTCACTCCGCTCGTCGCCAGACGGGCCGGATCGAGCGCGACCAGGAACCGCCGGGGTTCCCCTCCGACGATGAAGATTTCCGAGACATCCGGCACGGTCCGGATTTCTTCCTCGAGGTGGAGGGCCAGCTGCCGGAGATCGTTGGAACCGTACCCATCCCCGGTCAGAGTCAGGGTCAGGATCGGCACATCATCGATCGAATGCGGCTTGACCAGCGGCGGCAGGCTGCCGGGCGGGGCCTGGTCGGTGGCCGCCTGCAGCTTGGCATGCACCTTGGAGACGCTGAGATCCTGGTCCTCGCCGACCCGATACCGGACCGTCACCAGGGTCATCCCCTCACTCGCCATGCTGTACACGTAGTCGACCCCGGGGATCTCCCACATCCGCCGTTCGATCGGCCGGGTCAGCAGGTTCTCCACCTCCTCGGGGCTGGCCCCGGGAAGCGCGGCGATGACGTCGATCATCGGCACCGAGATCTGCGGCTCTTCCTCGCGCGGGGTCCCGATCAGGGCAATCAGCCCGACCAGCAGCGAGGCGATGGTGACCAGGGGGGTCAGCTTGGAGTTGAGGAACCCCGCCGCCACCCGACCGGCGATACCCATGCTCAACGGCTCCCTTCCGGCACCAGCACCGTGTCGCCCGGTACCACTCCCGACAGCACTTCGATCATGGCGTCGTACCGCTTGCCCAGCCGAACCCAGCGAAGCTGATCGCCGCCGGCCGTCCGAACCCGAACCCCGGTGAGGTCGCCCTCGCGGACCACCGCGGCGAACGGCACCACCACGACTCGCCGATCCCCCAGGGGAAGTCCCAGAGTCGCCGCGGCGCCCGGCCGCAGGGCACCACCCGGGTTCGCCACGATGGCGTTGACGGTCACCACATGTCCTCCGGGGGCCGGCACCACGCCTTCGATCTCGGCCTCAACCGTCACCCCTGACACCGTCGCCGTCACCCGGGAACCGCGGGCCGGACGAGGTAGATCCGCGGCCACTGTGGCGCTGATCCGGATGGCCCGGTGGTCCTCCACCGTCACCAGCGGCGCACCGGGTGCGGCAAAGGCACCCGGATCCACAAATCGCTTCGTCACCACACCGGGGAACGGCGCCCGAACCTCGGAGTAGGCCCGGGTCGCCTGGAGTTCCGACCCAGCCGCTGCCGAGGCCTGCCAACCGGCCTCCGCCCGGGCCAGTCCGGCCTCGGCGGCATCGAGCTGGACCCTGGGGGCAGCGCTGTCCGCGTAGAGCTTGCGAATCCGATCGGCGTAGAGCCTGGCCTCATTCCGGCCCGCCTCCGCCGCTCGAACACCGGCCTCGACCTGGAGCCGCTTCGCCTCGAGGTCGCTGGCGTCGAGCCGGACAAGGAGCTGCCCCGCACTCACCCGAGCGCCCTCGTGCACCGTCACCTCGGTGACCCTCGCCATCAGCCGAGTGCTGAGGGTGGCCTGGAGGATCGGCTCGGCCAGCCCGGCCGCGGGGAGCAGGTCAGGGAGCACCGTGTCCCGGACCACCACCGTGGCGCCCGGAATCCGGACGACTTCCTCCGCCGGCTCGGGGTCGCTGCCACCACAGGCGGCGGCTCCCAGGAGGAGGACGAGAGTGGCAGGGATTCCAGCAGTTCTGAGGTTCATCATCTGGTTCCACCATCGAGGATGGTCATGGTCATCACGTCCCAACCGAGGGCCTGCCGCCACGCCGCGGCCGCAAGAATGGCTCGGTATCGCGCGGCGGCGTACTCCAGCTGGCTGCGGACTTCGATCGCGTTCGCTTCGAG
>CAYINH010000234.1:0-4834 GCA_964364615.1 uncultured Gemmatimonadaceae bacterium | reverse complement strand
AGCATGATCGCGGTGACGGCGGTGACGACGGTACGGACTGGCATTCGCATGGTGTGCCTGCCTCGCTCTTCAAGTGGTGGGATGGGTTCCGGGGACTCCCCATTCCCGGGCGCACTCCCCTCGCGGCACCGTTGCCTCGCCGGGGGCCCTGCCAGACGGGGTCCTGTGGTCCCGTCGCTTACGTGACAGAAGGTGCAAGGGTGGAAGTCAAGGTTTCGTTAGCCAATTATGAAGGAATGCTCTGATAGGCCGACCCCCCCCCCGTTTGAGGGCCAGATCGCAGGCGTCGGCCGGGCCCGGCCCGGCCTGGAGGCTGCCCTCTTGCTGTTTCAAGGGTGGCTGGCTATGTTGGTATGTCGTGAGTGCAGGTGGGCTCCCGAATTCCCGACGTGATCAGACAGGGGCTGGCGTTGGTTGTCGGCCCCTTATTTTATGGTTGTCGTCCCTGGCGCATTCTGCGCCGCGGCAATCCAGCCCCGCGTGGGGGGTGGTATCCACGCAAACCGTAGTCGGTCGTGTGGCATGTCCCCACTCCGATTACCACAGGAACAAGGAGTAGGAACAATGCGTACAACCGGAACGGTCAAGTGGTTCAATGATGCCAAGGGCTTCGGTTTCATCACGCCCGAGGACGGTCAGAAGGACTGCTTCGTCCATCATTCGGCGATCCAGGCCCAGGGCTTCAAGAGCCTGGCCGAGGGCGAGCGGGTCGAGTTCGACATCGTGCAGGGCCAGAAGGGTCCCGCCGCGGAGAACGTCACCAAGGTGAAGTAGTCCACCACCGCACACCGCAGGAACAAAAACGGTCGGCTCGCCTCACGGCGGGCCGGCCGTTTTTCTGCCCTGGAACGGAGATCCCGGTCAGTTCCTGCCAATGGTGGTTGCGATCAACTCTGGCGGGGAACTGGCGGGCTGACTCCCGGCGTCACCCGCGGGCCGGCACCATCAGCCCGGGACCCCGGAGATAGGTGGCGAATGCTGGGGCGGGTACCGGACGGCCGATCAGGTAGCCTTGCATCGCGTCACACCCCTGGCGGCGCAGGTACTCGGCCTGCTCCTCCGTCTCGACCCCCTCCGCCACGGTCCGCAGCCCCAGCGCATGGCCCAGCGCGATGACGGCCCTGGTGATGGCGGCGTCGTCCGGGTCGGTGGTGATGTTCGAGATGAAGGACCGGTCGATCTTGAGGGTCTGCACCGGGAACTGCTTGAGGTAGCTCAAGGAGGAGTATCCCGTGCCGAAATCGTCGATCGCCAGGCCCACTCCCAGGTCGGACAGGGCCTGGACCGCGGCCCAGGCGTCGCTGCCACCCTCCATCAGAATGCTCTCCGTCAGCTCGATGATGAGCGCCCCCGGATCGAGACCGGTCTCCCGCAGAACCCGCTGGACCAGCCCCACGGTGTCGGGATCCTGCAGCTGGTGCCCTGACAGGTTGTTGGCGATCGGGATCACCGGCAGTCCCTGCCGCTGCCAGGCCATGCTCTGGGCGCACAGCGCCCGCAGGCTCCACTCCCCGATCGGCACGATCAGTCCCCGCTCCTCGCAGAGCGGAATGAACTCCCCGGGCGGGACGATGCCCCACTCGGGATGGTGCCACCGGATCAGCGCCTCGGCGCTGGTGATCCGGCCGGTCTTGAGGTCGACGATTGGCTGGTACCAGAGGGCGAACTGGTCCAGCTCCAGTGCCTGACGAAGCTGGTGCTCGAGAGTGAGCCGCTCCACCGCGCCGGCGGTCAGGGCCGCAGCATAGACCTCGTACCGGTTCCGCCCCTTCCGCTTGGCCTGGTACATGGCGGCATCGGCGTGCTTCAGCAGGCTCTCGATGTCGCCGCCGTCGATCGGATGGAACGAGATCCCGATGCTGGTCGACACGACCACCTCGTGTCCGTCCAGCGAAAACGGAGCGGCGAAGGCCTCCAGAATCCGCTGGGCCAGCTGCACCGCGGTCCGGGATTCCGTGAGCCCCGGGACGATCACGGTGAACTCGTCGCCGCCCAGCCGGGCAACCTGCGAGCCAGGGGCCAGGTCGTTGCAGCAGGTCGTGACGCGGTTGCTGACATCCTGGACCAGGAAATCCCCGATCCGGTGCCCCAGGGTGTCGTTGATCCGGCTGAAGTGGTCGAGGTCGAGCAGCAGGACCCCGACCAGATCGCCCTCCGCCCGGTTGCGCTCCAGCTCGGTCGTGAGCTTGTGGGTGAACGAGGCCCGGTTGGGCAGCCCGGTCAGGGTGTCGAAGTAGGCCAGCCGTCGCAGGGCATCGAGTTGGCTGTGGATCTGGTCGGCCATGGCGTTGAACGAGGTGGCCACATCGCCGAACTCGTCCTTGGTGTTGATGACGACGGACTCTCCGAACTGCTGCCTGGCGATCCGGCGCGTCCCGGCATGGAGCGCGGCCAGCGGGGCCAGACTCCGGCGCAACTGCCACAGGCTCAGCAACAATGCGGAGAGGAGACCCAGGGCGATGACGATCGGGAAGCTCTGCCGGAAGGCCGCCATCGGTCCCATGACCGCGGCGTCTTCCTCGCTCACCACGACCCGCCAGCCGGGCAGGGCAGGGCCGCCGCCTGCTCGAAGCGGACGGAACACCGCCAGATGCGGCTCGTCGCCGATGGTCCATTCGAACGTCCCCGACCCGGTGTTTGCCAGCGACCGGCCGATCTCGACCGGAATCGCAGCGGCTCCGGGGTGGGATGCCAGAAGGATCCGGGCTGAATCGTCCACCACATGGAACGCCATCGTCGGCAGCAGGGCGGTGTCCTCTAGGTCTCCCCGGAGATACGGGAGATTGAGGTTGCCGACCAGCAGGCCCCGGGGGCCGCCGTCCGCCGCCGGACGCACCAGATACACCACCGGGCGTCCGGCGTCGATGCGGCTGACTACCCACCCGAGATCCCGATCAGCCGCCGGGCCGTCCGGGTGCTGGAGCGGGAGATCGGCCACCGCGGGGCCGAACATCGGCACCGTCGGTCCCTCGGTCGGGACAAACGTCAGGGCCGAGAGCCAGTAGATGAATCCTTCGTCGCAGGCGGCGCCGTCTTGCCAGGTGGCCGCCGGAGGACAGGGGGTCAGCCGTCCCTGGACTCGCTTCAGGTCCTCGTTGAGCAGCCGGAGGCGTTCCACGATTCCCCGCCCGACCTGGTCTCCGGTGTGGGTGATCCGGACGAGGCTGGATTCCCGCAGTTGACCGGTGACGGTACCGAAGGAGATCAGCGCCAGGATTCCCGTCGGCAACAAGGAGCAGAGTACGAACAGCCCGAACAGCCGTCTACCAAACCGGCTTTTCAGCAGAGAGGTTCCCAGCCACCGCCTCGCCATTCGTTCCGATCGCAGGAGGGGACGGGCCACGATCCGGCCGTCGCCCGGAAAGAGTACCTGAGCATGAGGGTGGGCAAGGGTTGTACCACGGTCAGGGCGGCTGCCATCCCATTGCCTGTCATGAAGTTAAGGGCTGGACACCGGGTGGGCCAGGCGCTTTGTTGTGGCGTGGTGCAATTGCCCCCTCTCGCCGCGCCCATGGAGCCAACCCGATGCATCGAGTCACCCCCTCCAGACTGGCCCTGCTTTGGCGCGGCGCCGCTCCGGAGGCCCGTCCCGTCCCGGCCACCGATGACGCCGTCTGGCTGGCGGGCGACCATCATGTGCATAGCCGGTTCAGCGTGGGGTGGGACGTCTCGACCAACCCCCCGACCCTGATCCTCGGTGGCGACGCCACCTACCCGATTTCGCTCGTCGGGGCCCGAAGAGACGAGAGAGGAAGCTGCGTGGTTGCAGCGAATCCATGATGAGCCCTGGCCGGCGGGAGAGGCCGTGAGGCCCAAGCCGGAGGTCCTATTGGCGCAAGGCAGCAATCTTGCGATCCTCCTCCGGCAGGCAGTTGCCGATGATCGGCGTGTGCCCCTCCCCATCGACCGCCACCCTCCTCCTCCTCGGGGTCCTGTCGGGCTGCGGTCCGGCATCCGGCGACCCCGGGTGACCGGAACCTTCACCATCCAGTTTGCCTTGCCCACGATCCGTCCGTGGCCCCTCCGGACTCTCCGGGCTAAATTTGCCAGGCTTCCCCCCCCGATTCCTGTGAGCATGGAATGAAGCCACCTGCCGTTCCACGGAATGAGGCCGAGCGGCTCGCCGCCCTCCGCCGGTATGATATCCTGGACACGCCCGCCGAGGCGGAATTCGACGATCTGACCAGACTTGCTTCGGAGATTTGCGGCACCCCGATCGCGCTCATCTCTCTGCTCGATGTCGACCGGCAGTGGTTCAAGAGCAGAGTTGGCCTGGACGCCTCGGAGACCCCGCGGGACATCTCGTTCTGCGGGCACACCATTCTCCAGCAGGAGATTCTTGAAGTACCGGATGTACTTGAGGATGAGCGGTTCCGCGACAACCCGCTCGTCACCGAGGACCCGAAGATCCGGTTCTACGCCGGGGCACCACTGGTGACGCCGGACGGTTTGGCCATCGGTACCTTGTGCGTCAAGGACCATGTGCCCCGCCAGCTGACCGACCAGCAGCGCGACGCGCTCCAGGTGCTTGGCCGGCAGGTAGTGCGGCAACTGGAGCTTCGCGGCGCCCTGCAGCGCGAGGCACGACTCGCGGCCACCTTGGGCACCCTGAACGCGAACCTCGAACAGCGCGTCACCGAGCGCGCCGCCGCGCTGGCGGCCAGCGAGCAGCATTTCGTGGATCTCTTCGAGTCCGCCCCCGATGCCTTCGTGCTCACCAATCGAAAGGGGATGATCACCTTGGTGAACGCCCAGGCGGAACGGCTATTCGGCTGGGGCCGGGCGGAGCTGGTGGGACAGCCGGTGGAGATCCTCATGCCGCCTCAGGGCCGCC
>CAYINH010000233.1:0-4850 GCA_964364615.1 uncultured Gemmatimonadaceae bacterium | reverse complement strand
CGGACGTGGTAGGCGTAGGGCTTCGCCTCGGTTTTTTCGAGGAAGTGAACCACCCACTGCCCGTCGGCGGTCTCGATCAGCGACGGGAAATCCGCCCAGTTCACGAAGAACCGGTCGTTCTCGACAATGGTGGCCGGGGCGGACCAGCGGCCGGCTGTGCGGACCGCGAACCGGAGGGCGGCGCTGCCGGACGGGTTGGGCTCCAGCCAGGTGAGGATCGTTCGGCCGCCGGCGCCGACGGCCAGGTTCGGGGTGACCGTTCCGGTGGGGGCCTTGAACTCCAATGTGTCTGAGGGAGCCCCCACAATCGGGGCCGCCAGGATCCAGCCGGTGGCAAGCAGGAGCGGAGCGGCTCGGCGCATGGGACTCCTTGAGTCGGGATGGGCCGGAATCTACTAGGGCTCCCCAGGGAATTGTGAGGCCCCCTTCACGAATGCTTCATGGCTGGTAGTCGGCGGGCGCGGTAGGATGCACGGCACTTGATGATTGGCTTCACGGTGCCCGGGCACCCAAACACGTTGAGGACGCATGAAGTTCTACGCCCATCGCCTTGCACTGGCCTTCGCGGTCACGACCCTTCTCGCCTGCGGAGGGGGTGAGGTCCCGGGCGACAGCCAGCCCGCTCCGGCACCGGCTGCGGGGTCGGACCTCACCCCGTTCCAGCTGGAACACGGAATCGGGCCGATCACCGAGCCCGTGACGCTGGGCCCGGTGGACCCCGAAATGGCGGAGCAGGGCAAGGAGGTTTTCGAGTTGAAGTGTTCGGCCTGCCACAAGACCACGGAACGCTACATCGGCCCGGAGCTGGGAGGGGTGACCGCCCGGCGCTCCCCGGCCTTCATCATGAACATGATCCTCAACCCGCAGGAGATGATCGACCGCCACCCGGTCACCAAACAGCTCCTGGCGGAATACATGAGCTTCATGGCCAATCAGAACCTGACGCAGCAGGAAGCGCGCCAGGTATTGGAGTATCTCCGGACCCAGGCGACAGGCACCAGCCAGTAGCGACCCGACCCCATACGTACGCGGAGGAGGACAACTATGTCGAGCAGTCGTTGGATGCAAACTCAGGTGGCCGGGGCGGTGGCCTTGCTGGTGGCCGTGACGGCCTGCGGCCCGACCGGGACGGCGGGAACCCAGGCGGGAGACGCGGCGTCCCGGGTCTATGTGGCGCCCGGCGAGTACGACGAGTTCTACGCCTTCATGTCGGGCGGCTTCAGTGGGAACGTCACGGTCTACGGCCTGCCTTCGGGCCGGTTGCTGTCCCAGATCCCGGTCTTTTCCCAGTACCCGGAAAAGGGGTATGGCTACAGCGAGCAGACCAAGGCCATGCTCAATACCAGCTGGGGGTTCATTCCCTGGGATGATTCCCACCATCCCGAGTTGTCCCAGACCGACGGCAAGGTGGACGGCCGGTGGCTTTTCATCAACGGCAACAATACCCCGCGGGTGGCCCGGCTCGACCTGACCACCTTTGAGACGGTGGAGATCCTGGAGATCCCCAATTCCGGCGGCAATCACTCGTCGCCGTTCGTGACGGAGAACACCGAGTACATCGTGGCCGGAACCCGGTTCAGTATCCCGATCCCGCAGCGGGACATTCCGATCGAGGACTACGGCAAGGGTGCCTTCGAAGGGATGCTCACCTTCATCAAGGTCGATCCCCAGACCGGCCGGATGTCGATCGCCTTCCAGCTCCGGCTGCCGGGGTTCAACTACGACCTGTCGCACAGCGGCAAGGGGCCGTCCCATGGCTGGTCGTTCTTCACCAGCTACAACACCGAACAGGCCTACAGCCTGCTCGAACGGGGTGCCTCCCAGGCCGACAAGGACTACATCGCGGCGGTCAACTGGAAGCGGGCCGAGCAGTGCGTCGCTGAGGGGCGGGGCAGCCAGATGGCTTCCCGGTATGCCCATAACACCTATAACGAACAGCACGCGGCCGAGTCCGAGATGCTGACCGGGACCACCGTGCTGGATGCCACCAACTGCTCGGACCTGGTCTACTTCCTGCCGACTCCCAAGTCGCCCCACGGGGTCGACGTGGATCCCTCGGGCGAGAGCATCGTGGCCGGCGGCAAGCTGGCCACCGTTCTGCCGGTGCATTCCTTCAGCAAGATGATCCAGGCGATCCAGGACAAGGCATTCGAGAAGGAAGTGAATGGGATTCCGGTCATCAAGTACGAATCGGTCATGCGGTGCGAGGTCCAGAACCCCGGCCTCGGCCCGCTGCACACCGAGTTCGACAACCGGGGCTTCGGGTACACTTCGGTGTTCATCTCCTCGGAGATCATCAAGTGGAGCCTGGAGTCGTGCGAGGTCGTGGACCGGACGCCGACCTACTACTCGATCGGTCACCTGCTGGTCCCCGGCGGGGACACCCGGGAACCGTTCGGCAAGTATGTGATCGCCCTCAACAAGATCACCAAGGACCGCTACCTTCCGACCGGGCCCGAGCTGACCCAGTCGGCCCAGCTGTACGACATCAGCGGCGACAAGATGCGGCTGCTGCTCGACTTCCCGACCACCGGGGAGCCGCACTACGCCCAGGCCCTTCCGGCCTCGCTGATCCGGGACAAGCAGGTCCAGACCTATTCCCTGGCGGAAAACAACGACCGGTACGTCACCCGGAGCGAGAAGGACGCCAAGGTGACCCGCCAGGGGAGCAAGGTGCACGTCTACATGACCAGCATCCGAAGCCACTTCATGCCGGACAATATCGAGGGCATCCAGGTCGGTGATTCAGTGTTCTTCCACGTGACCAACCTGGAACAGGACTGGGACGTGCCCCACGGCTTTGCGATGATGGGGGCCCGGAACGCGGAACTGCTGCTGATGCCGGGCCAGACCCGGACCATGGCGTGGGTGCCCCAGGCGGTCGGGGTCTATCCGTTCTACTGCACCGACTTCTGCTCGGCGCTGCACCAGGAGATGCAGGGGTACGTCCGGGTCTCCCCGAAGGGATCCTCCGTACCGCTGAAGTGGAACAACCCGAAGTAACACCTTCGGAAGATCGGGGCGGGCCGGTTCAATAGCAGTGTGAGTGGGTGGACCGGTTCGTTCCCGTTCCCGGGGTTTCTTGAGGAAAGGCCAGCAATGATGTCGCGGATGACGAGGTGGGTGCTGGGCGTGGCGGTGCTGCTGCTGGGGACCGCCTACCTGCTTCCGCTCTGGCAGATCGGTCTCAAGGCTCCGCAGTATCCCGAAGGGCTCGGGATGTATATCTGGGTGGATCAGATCACCGGACAGCGCCCGCACGACCTCAAGAACATCAACGGCCTCAACCACTACATCGGGATGAAGGAAATCGTTCCGGAATCCTTTCCCGAACTCCAATGGATGCCCAGAATCCTGGCCGGCCTCATCATTCTCGGAGTTGGCGCTGCGCTCTGGGGCCGCCGGAAGGCGCTCTACGCCTGGACCGCGGTCTTCCTGCTCGGCGCCCTGGCCGGACTGGCGGACTTCTGGCAATGGGGGTATGACTACGGGCACGACCTCGATCCCACCGCCGCGATCCAGGTGCCAGGGATGAGCTATCAACCACCCGTCATCGGGACCAAGCAGCTGCTCAACTTCTTCGCCACCTCGCTCCCGGGCTCCGGTGGCTGGATTGCCTTCGGGGTGCTTGCCACTGCCGTGTGGCTCAGCGTCCGGGAGTTCCGTCGGGCCCGGGATCCCATGACCGGAGCTGCTTCGGCGTGAGGCCATGGCTGGCGGGGCTGCTCCTTCTGGTCGGGGCGGGATGCGGTGGTCCCGCCCCACGTGCTTTGCGCTACGGCATGGACCAGTGCTCCCACTGCCACATGCAGCTGGCCGACCCCCGGTTTGGTGGGGAGGTCGTGACCACCACCGGGAAGGTGTACCCCTTCGATGATATCGGTTGCCTCGGCACCTTCGTGGCCACGGGAGGGATCCCCGGGGAAGAGCTGTACTCGCTCTGGGTGGTGGACTTCCTCAACGCCGACTCGCTTATCGCGGTCGCTGACGCCGTCTTCCTCCACTCCGACAGCGTGAAGACCCCAATGCAGTACGGCCTGGCCGCGCTCCTGCCCGGCGCTGCGGCCGACAGTCTGGCCGAGGCCTGGAACGCCACCCGGCTCGACTGGCGCGGGGTGCTGGCCCGCCTGGGACCTGCCGGCTCATGAGCCCGGGACTGCTGCTGGCGCTGGTCGGCGTGATCACGGTTTCCCCGACCGGGCCGGTCCGCTCACTCGGTGAGGCGATCCGGCGATCCCAGCCGGGCGATACCATCGTGGTCCAGGCTGGGGTCTACACCGAAGCTACCGTCGAGGTCGACCGGCGGGTGGTCATCCTGGGAGAGGGCCGCCCGGTGTTCGACGGGGAAGGCGCCCGCACCGTGCTCCGGGTGACCGCCGACAGCGTGATCATCCGCGGCCTGGTGGTGCGCAACACCGGTTCGATGGGGTCGGAGGACCGGGCCGGCATTCTGCTGGTCGAGGTCCTCGGCGGCCTGGTCGAGGGCAACGAGGTCCTGAACGCTGCCTTCGGGATCTATGGCCAGACAGTGCGCGGGGTGCGGATCGTGGGCAATCTGGTGGCGGGCCCGGGCGCCGCCTACTCCCTCTCGGGCAACGCGATCCACTGCTGGTCGTGCCAGGACATGACGGTCGCTGACAACCGGGTGACCGGTCACCGGGACGGGATCTACCTCGAGTTCTCCAATCAGAGCAGCATCCTCCGGAACGAAGTCGTGGAGAACCTGCGGTACGGGCTCCATTTCATGAAGTCGGACAGCTCGCTCTACCAGGGGAACGCCTTCTTTCGGAACGGAGCCGGCATCGCGGTGATGTACTCCAGGCGGGTGACCATCACCGGGAACCGCTTTG
>CAYINH010000232.1:0-4890 GCA_964364615.1 uncultured Gemmatimonadaceae bacterium | reverse complement strand
GAAGCTGGGCGGGGAATTCGGGGCGGTCACCGGCCGGCCCCGGCGCTGCGGCTGGTTCGACGCCGTGGTGGCCAAGTATTCCGCCCGGGTCAACGGCCTGTCCCATCTGGCGGTCACCAAACTCGATGTGCTCGACAGCTTTCAGGAACTGCCGGTCTGCATCGGATACCGGATCGATGGCCAACCGACCGACCAGCTGCCCTCCGACGTCGGGATGCTCGACCGGATCGAGCCGGTTTACCGGACGATGCCCGGCTGGCAGGCCCCAACGGACGGCGCGCGCCGTCTCGAGGATCTCCCCCGGGAGGCGCGCGCCTATCTGGATCTGCTGGAGGAACTGGTGGGGGTGCCGATCCGCTACGTGGGCGTCGGCACCCGCCGGGACCAGATCATCACGGTCGAGTAGCCGCTACTTGGCTTGCAGGGTCTGGAAGTAGCCGTCCACCCCGATCTTGTTGAGCCAGACCGGGTCCAGTTCGTAGTATCGATTCCGGAGGAACCGGCCGGTGGTCGGGAAGTAGGGCGGCGGCGAAGTGACGCCGCACTTGTCGTAGGTGTGCAGTTCGGCCCACCCGCTCACGTTCCACCAGAAGGTCGCGGCCCCGACGTCGTCCTGAATGATCCCCCCTGAAATCCGCACGCACCCGCTCCGGGCCGCCGAGGTCGTGGCGCAGGCCTCTCCCGCGGCGGCACCCGGATTGTAGCTCAGGTTGTCGCCGTAGTACTGCTTCAGGGTGAACAGGAAGGCGTGGAAGATCTCGTTGTCCGGGGTGTCGTCAAACTGTCCCCTGGAGATGTTGTTCACCCGGAACGGTGAATTCACGTTGTTGTCGTGAATCAGGATCGCCTCCGGGGTGCTGATCCCCAGGGCGTCCCCGTTCTCCGAGCATTCGGTGCCGGGTGGAATGGTGTAGAGGATGTCGTCAGCCAGCGCCACGGTGCCGGTGGTGGCCACGGTGAGTCGTCCCCGCAGCCGTCCGCTGACCGCCGCACTACCCGAGATGTAGATGACGCCCTTGAAGTTGGCGTAGGACTGCAGCGGGAAGAAGTATTGCTGGTCCCCGGGGCGAACCGCCGCCAACTGAGCCGGGACCGGCAGGGAGCCGGGCCGCTGCTCCCACTGGCCAAACGGCAGGGTCTGCGCCGCGCCGGGGGTGAGGGTGTCACCGGTGGTGGCCTGGAAGAGCCGCGGGTCGCCACCCAGGAAGCAACGCCGGGAGGCCGAGTTGAGCAGGGTCCGCACTGCGGTGGTCTTGGTGGCGGCGCTGCCGGCGGTGCCGGCGTAGACCTGACTGGCAGTATAGAACCGGGTGATACCAGCGAGGGTCGTGTTCGCGCCGCAGTTGCGGCTGATCAGGTTGGGGTCGGCCGCCGTCGCCACCCCGCCGCCGAAGGTGCGGGGCCAGCGCTTCCCGGTCACATAGGCCAGCACCGTGTCCGCGGTGTTGGCGGCTCGGAAGACCCGGAAGTAGCCCTCGGTCGGTTCGACGGTCCCGTTGCCATTGACGTCAATGGTCAGGAATTCGATCCGGAGCGTGGGGCTGGTGGTAACCGTGGCCCCTCCCACCAGATCGTAGGACGCGCCAGCCTCCTGGGCATAGGTCCGCAACTTGGCCAGGTCGGTCGGGGTCGGCCATTTGATCGGCTGCACTCCGGTGCTGTAGCCCTGGAGGAAGGTCGCTCCACTGGCACCGGATACCAAACCGACGGCGGAGACGGCGCCCATGAAGAGGACTTTGGGAGTGCCGCCACAGCTGATATAGATGCTCCCGTTGGAGTGCACCGGGCCGGCGGCGGACTCGCCGCAGCCGAACGCAATCCCGGAATTGCTCCACCGGTTCATCGCATAGGCAAACCGGGCCCACGACTCCTCGGCGACCAGCATCCGGCGGGCCGCAACGGCGCCTCGGGTGTCCCGGATGACCGACAGCAGGCTGCCGTAGTTGCTGCCGTACTGGCCGGAACTGGCGGAGCCGCCCGACCGACCACCGGTCCGGCCAGCGTAGACGTACCGGGTCACCCCGGGAATCGGGGTCCCAGTCGCGTCATAGATCGTCGCACCGGACTCCAGAGTGAGGTATCCGGAGTCCGGGAGCGACGTGCCCATCCGGTTGACGGAATCACGGCCCAGTTCCAGCCCGCCGTCCCCGGCCCCCTGGAGCGCCGTCTCCTTATAGTGGAACTTGCTGGTCAGGCTGCCGGTGCTGGCCAGGACGATGCTGGCCATGGCCAGGGCGGCCACCGCAATCGCGATGACCAGCACCAGCACCAGAGCGGCCCCTCGTTCGTTCGTGACAGAAACTCGCATGACGGCCTGCCTCCTAGGGAGCAATCGCAGTCGCGACGATCAGGGTGGACAGTCGCGGGGTGCAGTCCTGGGCCGCGACGGCAAACTCGTAGGTCGCCCCGCTGGTGTGACCGCCGAAGCCCGCGTTGTAGACCGGCAGGGTGTCCCGCCGCATGTTCAGAATCGGGTCGTCCCACACGGTGATCCCCTGGGGCCGTCGGTACACCACGTACTGCCAGACATCGGCCTCACCACCGTCCTGGTCGGGCGAGGGGGTCCAGGAGAGGTCGATCCGACCGCTGCCGGGCAAGGGATCCGGGGTGGCCACCAGCGCCCCCGCCGGGAACGGCGACCGGCCGCAGATCGAGGCATCCAGCAGACCATTGTTGGGGATCGCGATCATGGTCGACAGGGTACTGGTTCGCTCATCGGTACCAGTGAGCCCGTTGGTGACCTTGAAGTTGATCCGGATCGCCCGGACGCTGTCCGGCCGGATCGCGTTGGCCGAGTCGGCGCCGGAGAAGGTGGCGTCGGGAATCCGTCGGATCAGCGGCTTGAGGGTCCCCGAGGCGAAGAACATCGTGTCCGCTCCCGACCCCAGCCGCCGGGCCAGCGAGTACTCGAAGAACGGCCGACCGGGGTAGGGGAGCAGGTTGCGGGTGACCAGATCCGGGGCCTGGCTGTTGATCCGCATCATCAGCACCAGATCGTCGGTCCGAGCGGTGCTCGGGTCGGGTTCCAGGTAGAAGATGACGGTTTCCGCCGGGCTCTTCGTCCCGTTGGCCTGCCGGAAGGTCACCGGCGGATACAGGTAGCTGGTGGTCGGGACGGCGGTGCGGTCGGCGAAATCCCAGGCCAGCGTCGCCGCATCGGGCAGATAGGGGTTCAGGTTGGTCGCCCACCGGAAGTCGGTGGAGTCGTTCTCGACGTAGTCGGTATTGATGGCCACCACCGAGTCGCCGCCATAGACCAGCATCGGCTGCAGCCCGGTGACCCCCGAGCCCATGGTCCGGATAACCCGCTCCACCTGGCTCACACCGAACCGGCCGTTCTGAACGATGTCGAGTCGCTCGGCGCCCTTGATCATGCTCTGGTTCTGGCTCCGGAAGAACCCGACTGCCGAGCTGGCGATCACGGTCAGGATGACCATGGCCACCAGAACCTCGAGCAGGGAGAACCCGCGGCGGTCGGCGGGCGACGGAGTCGGCAATGCAGTGCTCATGGGCGCGCCAGGGTAGTGGAAAGTCGAATGGTGTCGGACAGGCCGGGCATCGTGACGAGGACGGTCACCTTGGTGAGGTCCCGGGCCGGACTGCCACTCTGGTCCCGGACCACGGTGGTCTTCCGCTGCATGTTCGGGTAGTCCGGGAACCCGGTGGTGTCGGCGGTGGCGCCACTGCCGTAGCGGGTGACCAGGGTGCCGTAGCGAGGGTCGGCCCGGACCAGTTCCAGCCGCTCCCGGGCCACCGCGGTGGCCGTGGTGACTGCCCCGGCCTTGCTGTTGCTGTTCAGGAAGGCCCCCATATACCGGCCAAAGGTCGTCACCATGATCACCAGAATCACCATGGCGATCATGATTTCGATCAGGGACATGCCGTCTTCCCGGCTCAGATGCCGCGGACCCATACGCCCCCCCTGAATCGATACCACGTTGGCCGGCCGGTGGCCCGGATCAGTTCGACTGCCCGGGAATGGCTGAGGTCACTCAGGGCCACGGCCTTGTTGGTGGACATGAAGATCATCCCGCCCGCGTTGGTGGACCCGTCCCGCATGAACTGGAAGGTGAGGAGTTCCACCTGGGGCACCGGGGAGGGAACGTCAGGGGCGCCATTGCGCTCGAAGTTGACTCCCTGCTCCAGCTGGAGCACCCGGACCCGTTCATCGGCGGTGAAGGCCCCGTCGTTGTTCTTGTCCTCGTGGGCCCGCAGCTGCCGGTTGCTCTTGTCGATGGTGACCAGCACGTTGTGCTGGAGACTCACCGCCAGTCGCTGGGCATATGCCAGCGTCATGGAGACGCTGCGGACGTCGCCATCGAGCCGGTACTTCTGACTGTCGAGTCGAGGAAACGCGATCGCGACCAGAATCCCGATCATCACGATGACGACCAGTATTTCGACCAGGGTAATACCCGCCCGAGTGTTCCAGGGGCGAGGGGTCGGGTACCATGTGGGGACTGCTGTCATGCTTCACTCCAGGCGGCTGGGCTGTCTCTCAGAGGAGACCCCGGTGCTTTGCGTCCCGCCGTCGCCGGCGGTTTGCCTTTTGTCTGGCACCGACCATAAAGCAGAATTCAAGCCGGTCTCAGAACATGGGATTCCGCGGGGGAGGGGCGCAAGGGGGGTCTTGGCGCCACAGGAGTGTTGCGCCACAGCCACAATATAGGGCCTGCCAGGCGTTGCAGTCCATCACCCCGGTGTCTAACTTCCGCCTCCCCGTCGAGATACCCTTGCCGAGAGCCCTATGGCCACCGCGCGACCCTCTGGCGATATCATGGAAAAACTGGTCTCCCTGGCCAAGCGTCGGGGGTTCGTTTTTCAGTCCTCCGAGATCTACGGGGGGCTGGGCTCGGTGTGGGACTACGGCCCCCTGGGGGTCGAGCTCAA
>CAYINH010000231.1:0-4953 GCA_964364615.1 uncultured Gemmatimonadaceae bacterium | reverse complement strand
GGGACGGTTGACCCGTCATGGGGCGACTCCCACGGGGCTGCTGGTGGGGCTCTTCCTGGCCCTCGCTGCCGCGACGGCGATCGCTGCCCTGGTGGTCGCGGTGGAGCGGGTCCCAGCAGCCCCTCCGACCGTGGCCATGGACGTGGATGTCGGAATCGTGAGGCCGGATGCCGTCCCGATCGATGCGGAGGCGGGCGTGTTTCGGACCCAGCCAGGGATGCTCGCCATCGGGGACCCGGCCATTCCCCGGCGCCATGCGAATCCCCGGACCCTCCAGACCTTCCGGGTCCGGCGGGCGTTCCCGGGAGCGCCGCCCCGGATTCCGCACGGGCTTACCTCCCGGGAGTTCCAGACCAACGCCTGCAACACCTGCCACCAACGCGGTGGATACTCGCCGCGATTCGGGGCCTACGTTCCCGTGACCCCGCACCCCGAGCTGGGGGCGTGTCTCCAGTGCCACGTGGGCAACGACGCCACCACCGGGGTCATCCTCCCCGGCCATGACCCCAACACGATCTGCCGCCAATGCCATGACCCGGACGCGCCACGACTGGCGGTCCCTCCCATGGAGTGGCGGATGGCCGTCTGGCCCCGGCTGGCACCGAGGTCGCCCGGCGGTGCGCCGCCGCCGATCGCCCACGACCTGCAGCTGCGGGGGAACTGCGTCGCTTGCCACACTGGCCCCGGGGCGGTTGCCGAGATCCGGACCCTCCATCCGGAGCGCGCCAATTGCCGCCAATGCCACGTGACCGCTGAGGCAGGTGCGGAGACGTTCACCCGGGAGGCGCCGGCCGGCGTCCCCGACGTTCCGGGAGTGACGCCATGAGCCGGGCCTGGAGGACCACGATGGGGTGCCTCCTGGTGGTCGGGATTCCGGCCGGCTGCAGCCCGCTGAACTATGGAGCCCCGGCGTCGATCGCCCAGGTAGCGGATATCGACCAGTCGGACGCCGTGACAGACCAGGACACCATTGCCTCCCGGCTGGAACCCGGTGTCCTGCGCACCGTCCATTCGGCTCCGGTCCTCCTCGAATCGGACTCCCTCAGGCGGCCCTTCGAGGTCGCCCTCCGCACCGAGGAACTGGCCTCCGGCCATGCCCGCCGGTTCGGCACCATCACGATGCGGGTCGCGCTCCGGACCCGGTCACCGGACCTCAGCCAGTATCCCTGCACCTCATGCCATCTGGGCCTCCGGGTGGTCATGGCGGATGACCGGATCGGTGACGCGCATCAGAACATCCAGCCGGTCCATCCGAAGGCCACGGGCGCCGTCTGCTCGACCTGCCATGCGGCGGAGAACGTGGAGCGCCTGGTGGTGAGGACCAACGAGCGTCCGACGCTGGATCACAGCTACCAGCTGTGTGCCAAATGCCATTTCAGCCAGGCCGAGGCCTGGGCCGGCGGGGGGCACGGGAAGCGGCTCGATGGTTGGCAGGGGCGCCGCGTCGTCATGGGATGTACCGACTGCCACGATCCTCACTCGCCGGGCCTGGTGCCCCGCGTTCCCTTCCGGGGGCCCACACTCGCACCCCGTCGAGGCCACGAATGAGCGCTGATCGCCCAGCAGGGAATCCGCCCGGTCCTGGGAGCGGCACGCTCCTGGAGAAGCCGGTGGACCGCCGGCGGGCGCTGACCATCCTGGCAACCGGGGTGGTGGCCGGCAGTCAGGCCCTGGGCGCCTGCCGACCGTTGAGCGCCGCCACCGACGAGGAGCGCGAGCTCAAGGTCCTGGCATGGCAGGAGTACATCAAGGGCAATTACCGCTTCATGACCGAGGCGGAGCGGGCGGAGACGATCGCCCGCCTGGAGCGCAAGGCCACCCTGTTGGGCGGGGTGCCAGCGAGGATTCAGGCCACCGATGCCCAGCCTGGAGTGGTGTTCGGCTACGCCTTCAACATTTCGAAGTGCAAGGGGTTCCGCAGCTGCGTCGAGGCCTGCATCAACGAGAACAACCTCGACCGCAAGGCCGACACCCAGTACATCCGGATCTTCGAGATGGAGGATGGAGTCATCGATCTGGATCACGGCGACGCGACCTTCCAGCACGAGGTTCCGGCCGAGGGGCACTTCTACATGGGGACCCAGTGTTTCCAGTGTGCCGACCCGCCCTGCGTGAAGGTGTGCCCCGTGGGGGCCACCTGGCAGGAGCCGGACGGGATCACCGTGATCGACTACGACTGGTGCATCGGGTGCCGCTACTGCATGGCGGCGTGCCCGTACTGGGCCCGGCGCTTCAACTGGAGTGCCCCGGAGGTACCCGCCGCCGAAGTGAACCCGGACCAGCACTATCTCGGCAACCGGGCCCGGAAGCGGGGAGTAGTGGAGAAGTGCACTTTCTGCATCCACCGGACGCGTCAGGGACGGCTGCCTGCGTGCGCCGAGGCCTGTCCCACTGGCGCCCGGGTATTCGGAAACCTGCTGGATCCCGATTCGGAGATCCGCTGGGTGCTTGCGAACAAGCGGATCTTCCGGCTGAAAGAGGATCTCAAGACGGAACCCCGCTTCTGGTACTTCACCGACTGAGGTCGTCGTGCACCTAGGGTCCTTCCTCAAGTACGCACTGCGCGCCGCCACCACTGGGGGCCGCCGGTATCACGTCTGGATGGGCGTCCTGACCGTGATCATGCTGGTGGGGGGGTACTGCTACGCCATCCAGCTGCGGGAAGGGCTGGGGGTGACCGGCATGAACGACCATGTCAGCTGGGGCCTCTACATCTCGAACTTCACCTTCCTGGTAGGCCTCGCGGCGGCGGCGATGATGTTGGTACTGCCGGCCTACGTCTTCGAGGACGTGGACTTCGGCCGGGCGGTGCTCCTCGCGGAGGGGGTGGCGGTCTCCGCCCTGGTGATGTGCCTCATGTTCGTGGTGGTGGACCTTGGCAACCCGTTTGCCTCCTGGCACCTGACGCCGGGGATCGGCTACCTGAACTGGCCGCGCTCGCTGTTGGCGTGGGACGTGATCGTGCTGAACGGCTACCTGGCGCTCAATCTGGCTATTCCGTTCTACATCCTCTTCAGCCACTACCGCGGGCAGTCGCCGGAAAAGAAGAAGTACCTGCCCTGGATGTACCTCGCCGTGATGTGGGCGGTGAGCATCCACCTGGTCACGGCGTTCCTCCTGGCGGGGCTTCCGGCCCGGCCGTTCTGGAACACTGCGCTGCTGGGGCCGAGGTTCCTTGCCTCGGCCTTTACCGCGGGACCGGCCTTCATGCTGGTGATGCTCTGGGTGATCAAACGGGAGACTCCGTATGACATTGCCGACGGAGCGTTTTCCAAGCTGGCGGTGATCATCGTGGTGGCGGCCCAGATCAACCTGGTGATGCTCGGGTCCGAGCTGTTCTACAAGTTCTACTCGCCCACCCATCACGGGATCAACGCGCGGTACCTCTTCTTCGGGCTGGACGGGTACCACGCGCTGGTCCCCTGGATCTGGGTGGCGATCCTGCTGAACCTGATCGCCACGGTTGCCCTGATGATCCACCCGCTGCGCCGGGACCCGCGCTGGCTGGTCCCGGCCTGCATCCTGCTCTTTGTCAGCATCTGGATCGAGAAGGGGATCGGGCTGGTGATTCCGGGCTTCGTGCCCTCTCCACTCGGCGAGATCGTCGAATACACCCCCACCCTGGTCGAGCTGGGGGTCACCGCCGGGATCTGGGCGACGGGGTTGTTCGTCCTGACGGTCCTGGTCAAAGTGGCGCTGCCCATCGAACTGGGGTTGGTGCGCAGCCCGCACCTGGAAGAACCGGACGCGAGCCACCGCGTGGTCCGGCCTCGCAGCACCCGGCGGCGGCACGATCCCGTGCAGCCGGCCCGGACCCGCTGATGCACCGGCCGGCACCGCGTCGGCCGCTCTTACCTCTGTGAGGGTATCTACATGATGAAACAATCGCCAACCGACACCCGCTACCCGCTCGCGGCAATCGTGGCTGGGCTGGTGGCCGCGGCCGGGGTCGCCGGCGCGCTGTTCCTCCTCACGATCCCGCCGCCGCTCGCCCTGGTGGCCGGCCTGGGGGTGGGGGCGTTCGTCACCGCGTCGATCAAGTACACCGACCAGTGGGAAAAGGCCGTCCTGCTGCGGCTGGGCCGCTACCGGGGACTTCGGGGGCCGGGGTACTTCACGGTACTCCCGATCATTGACCGGGTGGTCTACCACATCGACAACCGGATCCGCACCACCGCGTTCGGGGCGGAATCCTGCCTGACGCGCGACACGGTGCCGGTGAATGTGGATGCCATCGCGTTCTGGATTGTGCGCGATGCCGAGCGCGCCGCGCTCGAGGTGCAGGACTACGACGAGGCCGTCATCCTGTCGGCCCAGACGGCGCTGCGGGACGCCATCGGCAAGCACGACCTCGCCGAGTTGATTCAGTCCCGGATCGAGCTCGGGATGGGACTCAAGGAGGCGCTCGAGCAGAAGATGGCCAACTGGGGGATCCACGTGCAGTCGGTCGAGATCCGGGACGTGATCATCCCGGCCGCTCTGGAGGACGCCATGTCCCGCCAGGCGCAGGCCGAGCGGGAACGCCAGGCCCGCATCATCCTGGGCACCGCGGAGACCGAGATCGCCCACAAGTTCGTGGAGGCTGCCAACGCCTACCGGAACCACCCGATGGCGATGAATCTCCGTGCCATGAACATGCTCTATGAGAGCATCGCCAAGCGGGGCTCCCTGATGGTGGTGCCGTCCGGGCTGGCGGACTCGCTGAACGCACCATCGCTGATGGGCCTGATGGGGGCCACGGGGATGGTGCCCAAGGAAGGTGAGGATCGCGGGGCTGCGGCGGCCGGCAGCGTCCCAGGTACGCCCTCCAAGTAGCCCTGGGACTGGTTGCCGGCATGATGGAGCCTGGCCGACCAGCAGGAGGATGGCAGATCGCCCGTCCCGGCGCAGTGCTGGGACGGGCGATCCGTTTGCCCGAGGGTTCCGCGCGGAAGGGCTAGGGTGTGACCGGTG
>CAYINH010000230.1:0-4973 GCA_964364615.1 uncultured Gemmatimonadaceae bacterium | reverse complement strand
CGAGGGGAGCACCGAGGCGAGCGTCGGAACCCGCGAGCATCCCGGGATCCATGGTGCGAGCGATTCACCGCGGGTAACGCCAGCTCGCCGAAGGGGCTCTCCTCGCGCAAACCACCTTGCCGGGGGCTCTTCTCACGCGAACCACTCTACCGAAGAGGCTCTGTGAACCACCGCCGCCACCGCGAAGGACCTAGCCGACGCGCTCCTCGATCTTCACCCCGAAGCCAGCCAGACCAGCCATGTACGGCCCGAACGGCGTGGCCTCGTCGGGGGTCTTTACCCCTTGGGCCATCACCTCCCCTTGGACCTGCAGGAGACCGGTGAGCGCCAGCGAGTAGCCGGTCGTCCGCATCATCGCGCTGATCCCCCGCTCCTCGTCGTAATAGTCGAGCAGCTGAAACGAAACCGAAGCCGGAGTGCCCTGGTGGGTGCCAGACACTCGGACCCGGAGGGCAACCAGGTCGCGGCCTTCCGGCTTGCTGAGCCGCGGCTGCACCGCCGCGATGAAGACGTCCCGCGGAACCACCGACACACCCTTCACATCGATCGGTTCGTTGGAAATCAGCCCCAGCTCGCGGATCGGGCGCATGATCGCCACATGCCCGGGGTACCTGAGGGTCTTGTACTCCATGGTCCGGACTTTTCCCTCCCAGGCAAACGGCATCGTGCTGATCCCGCCGCCGGTGTGGAACGCCTCGAGGGTGCCGACCGGGGCCGGAAACTCGACCTTCTCCAGCTCGCTCAGCGCATCCACTTCCATCCGGCGCCCCTCTCGGAGGACCCACGACGGGGTGGCGTAATAGTCCAGCGCGCCCTCGAGCGAATAGACGATCTGGTAGTTGAGCGGCGGCTCCGGCTGCTGGGGAAGCCCCCCCACGTAGATCCTGACCGATTCCGGCTTGTCAATTCGGCGCAACCCCTCGGCGGCCAGGATGTTGACCATTCCGGGGGCCAGGCCGCAGTCGGGGATGACGGACAGTCCCTTGGCCTGGGCCGCCTGATCATGGGCCTTCTGCTCGAACACGATCTCGGTGTTCCCACCCAGGTCCGCAAAGTGGCACCCGGCCTCGATGGCAAGCCGAGTCATCGGTTCGTTGAAGTAGTAGGGCAGGGCACACAGCACCGCATCGTGCCCCCGCATGGTCGCCAGCACCGCGGCCTCGTCCCTGGCATCGATCGCCACGGGCGCCAGTCGACTGTCGCCGAGCCCGGTCAGGAACGCCGGGATCTGATCCGGATGGGCGTCGGCCAGAGTGACGAGGGTCACGCCCGGATTCTGCAGGAGATTGTGCGCGCAGGCGCCGCCCTGCAGGCCTGCGCCGAGTACCAGGAACTTCATGTCAGGGCCTCAACAGCGACAAGATTGGATGGAAGCCCCGCAATATAGTCCGGTCAGGCCCCCAGGCTCACGGCTTGCGGATGGGCTGGAAATGGGTGGGTTCCCGGATTCCGGTGGGCATCTGGGACCACTCCAGTCGGCGCGAGCGTCCGGGGCCCAGCGGGCGCACCACCACCGCCTGATCGACCAGGTACGCCACCGAGTCGCCGGTCCAGCGAAGCGGATCGCGGCCGTCCACGGTCAGCGGGGTGTCCTCGGTGCCGGAGCGGATGCAGAGGCCGCCATCAGGACAGCGGACCACCGCAGCAAAGGGTGGGTTGCCCAGCAGGATGCTGAGCGCGCTGTCGGCCGCCCCGGCCTCGCTCGAGCCCTCGATGAGTGGCGCCAGCGCGAGCCTGGCCGGTGGAGCCGGTGTGCTGAACAGGCCCGCGCCAGTGCGGAGATAAAGCCTGGTGCCGTCGTGGCTCCAGGCCACCCGTTCAACCGGACCGGCATCGGTGGGCACCGTCGTCTCCCGCTCCGCCGTGTTGAACAGGTTCATCACCACCAGCCACACCTCACCCTGCGGGTCCTCCCGCAGAAAGGCCAGCTGTACCCCGGTCGGGTCCAGCATCGGGGAGCGTTCCGGGTCGCGGGTAAAGGTGAGCTGGAACATCCCCCCGCCGCCGGCTGGTCCGGCAAACAGGTCGGTCTGACCGCCCTGGCCGTGGCCGACCAGCACCACGAATGACTCCTGGCCGACCGAGATCTTGTTGGTGAGCGGGGAGATGCGACACCCACCGAGCGCGAGGACGACTCCGGCAACGACCGCAGCTCGGACGTTCATCCGCCGTCGACCGAAGCAGGGCACGGTCACCGTCCGCCCGCGACCCGGACATCGAGCAGCCACCAACCGAACGGATCGACCTCAAGCGTCGTGCCGTCCGCCCGGTCCACAGGAAGCACCCGCGTCACATCCCGACTGTCGAGATCGATCTGGTGGAGGGTGCCGTTGATCCGGATCTGGAGCCCGGGAATCCGGAAGTTGCCCCAGGCGGATTCCTGAACCTGGATGATGCGCACCTCGAGCCCACCATCGACCGGTCGGCTGGTCACATCCAGGATCGGATAGCCGGGTTGTGTCAGCGCCTGGCGGAAGTACCAGTCGAGCGAGGTGCCGCTCGCCTTTTCCATCACAGTGGCGAAGTCCCGGGACAGGACGCTGCCGTGGCGGTGGGCGGCGTAGTACGCCTGGATCCCTGCGAAGAACACCGTATCGCCGACCAGCCCCCGCAGCGAGTGCAGCACCCAGCTTCCCTTCTGGTAGTTGTTGGCGTTGAGCAGGGACATCAGCCGCGATTCGTCGGGGTCGATGATCGGGCGGTGACGGAGCGGCGTCCGCTGCATCAGCCGGACCGCCTGCTGCATCGTCTCCCGGAGCCCCTCGGCGCCACGGGTGTGTTCCGCCCAGAGCGCCCCGCCGTAGCTGGCAAAGCCTTCCGACAGCCAGAGGTGGTGCCAGTCACTCTGGCTCACCGCGTCCCCGAACCACTGGTGGGCGGTTTCGTGGGCCACGGTGCCTTCGCTCAACCGGTGGGCGCTCCAGCCCCGCTCGTCGTAGAAGATCGCGGTCGAATTCTCCATTCCGCCGAAGATGGTGGAGGTCTGCACATGGCGGAGTTCCCCGTAGGGGAACGGCCCGAACGTGTCGCTGAAGAAGTCAACCATCTCGCTGGCCCGCCGGAACGGACCCTCCACCGCCCAGGCCGAATCGGCCGGGTACGCCAGGACGGTCACCGGCACGCAGCGTATGGCACAGGTCGCCGGAGCGAGTTCGGTCACGGCCAGCCGCGCCACGCCCACCACCATGGTGTGGACCGGGGTCGGCTCCCGCATTTCGAAGCTCCAGCTGGCACCGTACTCCGTGGTGTCCACCGCGGTCCGGGTGCCGTTGGCCACCACCGTGAGCCCGAGGGGCGCGGTCACCCGCCACGACACGGTCGCCTTGTCGGCGGGGTGATCCTGCGAGGCGAGCCACTTCCGCGCCCGGTCGGGCCAGTTGTCGGCGAAGTAGGTCCGACCGGTGGGGCCGTTCCGGATCACCAGGCCGTCGGCGGGCGACCCGGAGTAGCTGATGACCAGCACCGCGGTGTCGCTCGGGGCACGGTGGTGTTCGATGTAGAGCTGAAGTCCCTGGCGGCTCCACTCGGCCCGGGCGCCGTCCAGCGACACCGCCTGGATGGTGAGGGCCGTGTCGAGATCCACCCGGATCGGCTCGGCGGAGGACAGCCGCCACTGGATCGCGATCACCGCCGCGATGGTGGTGCCGGTCTCTGGCAGCCGGAGGGCGACGTCATAGTGCAGTGCGTCGTGACGGGGATGGACCGAATCAGGCCGGACCGCGAGGGGGTCCTGCGCGGCCAGAGTGAGCAGAGTGGCAAGGATCATGGTGTTCCTGCGGAGAGAGCGGAGCGGTTACTCGCGATAGCGGTTCTTCCCGTCGGTCTTGGCCTTGCGCATGTTCTCGTCGGCCAGTTGGAGCAGGGTGGTTCCATCGGTGATCCGGTCGTCCGGGTAGGTGGCGATCCCGATGCTTACGGTCACGCTGACCGGATGGTCCGGGTCGCCCAGCCGTTCGGAGGCCACCCGCCGGAGGATCCGGTCGGCCAGAATCCGGGCGCCGCCACTGCCGGTGAGGGGCAGCAGCACGCAGAACTCCTCCCCCCCGTAGCGGGCCACGACGTCGATCGCACGCTGTTCGCGGCGGAGCAGGTCGGCCAGCTGGGTCAGCACCCGGTCCCCGACCTGGTGGCCGAACCGATCATTGGTCTCCTTGAAGTTGTCGACGTCGATCATCAGGCAGCTCAGGACCGTCTGGTACCGGGCCGCCTGTTCCATCTCCCGCTGTAGCCGCTGTTCCAGTGCCCGCCGGTTGTTCAACCCCGTCAGCGGGTCGCTCTCGGCCATCAGCCGCAGGTGGCGATGATCCGCCACCGCCTCTTCCATCTGGTAGGCCTTCTCGATCGAACTCACCGCCGAACGAATCACCTGGTCGGCAAACTGGAGGTCGAGCTCCGTCAGGATGGTGTCCTCGCCGCTGGTCCGGAGGAAGAACACCCCCACCTGTTCACCGTTGATGGTGAACGGAATGGCCAGCGCGGAGGTGGTTTCCACTTTCTGGCCCTCGTCCTTCCAGGCGTTCCGGGTCGCGGCATAGAGGGGATCGGAGTCAACCGACTCACAGAGCACCACACTGGAGGTCTCGATCGCCCGCTGGATCTCGGGATAGCGGGACAGCTCGATCCGGAGGTTGCGGAGCACCGGATTCTCGAACGCGGCGACCACCGTGGCGGTCCCCGAGTCGGGGCCGGCGAGCAGGATCGAGCACCGGGAGATGCCCAGCCCCTGGGCAACCCGGCGCACCAGAATCATGAAGATCTCATCCGGGGTGAGCGAGGTGGCGATCTCCCGCAGGATCCCCACCATCTCCGACCGGGACCGGGACTCGGCGCGGGCCCGATTGAGCGCCCGCCCGGCCCGGAGGTGGGCCTTGATCCGGGCCAGGATCTCCCGAGCCCGGAACGGGGGCGAGAGGAAGTCGGAGGCGCCCAGGCCGAGGGCGGAGATCGACCCCTCTTCGGGTTCCAGCGGGGAG
>CAYINH010000229.1:0-4988 GCA_964364615.1 uncultured Gemmatimonadaceae bacterium | reverse complement strand
GTCTCCCGCCGATCCGGAACCCCAGCATCCCAAGCAGTTCCACACCCGAGCCGGACGAGTCCCCACTCAGCCATCGATAGCGCCCCTCGACCCCGAGGGTGACCGGCCCATCGAGCATGGTATACCTCGTCCCGGCCGACCAACTGCCCCAGGTGAGGGGCGCCGACCCACTGCCGAGTCCACCCGCCACGCCAGCCACTACGGTCCATCGGCTCACACCGACACCCAAGTCGAATCCCGCCCCATACCGGGTGCCGGAGGAGGTCCCCATCGTGCCGCCGGTGAGCATCACCTCCATGGGACCGAGGCGAGGTGGCGAATACCCGAGCCACAGGGTGAGGTAGTCCCGGGCGGTCCAGGTCCGACCCAGGCGAAGGGTCAGGTCCTGCCCCGCGAGCGGAGTCGGCACGATCAGGATGGCGAGGAGCAACAGCGAGCGAAGGGAGGCCCCGCTGGCAGGGGCCGGCAACTGCCTCATCGGTTCGGCAGGGGGCGTGGTCGGGCAAAGGCGTAGTCGACCCGGTAACCACCGGCCGGTTCGCAGGACTTGGACAGCACGGCGCGCATCGTTGTGTCCTCCAGGGCTGTCGGGGCCTCCCGGGTATAGAGCAGCGGAACCGTCAGTCGGCTGGTGTCGGTTCGGATCTCCAACGCCCGCTCGAGGCAGGCGACCCCATCCGGGCCGATGGCTTGACGCACGTCCGTGAACCAGACGGTGATCCCCCGGGGGCCGACCAGGACCAGCGAGTCCGCCGGCCTCACTGTCCCAGCCGGCGGGGCGTCTGCATGGCGGGTATCCGCGACGGTACAGCCCGGAGTAGAGAGCCAGGCCCCGAAGAGCAGAGCCATCTTGCCCCTGCCGATCATGCGGAGTCTTCGGTCTTCTCGGTCAGGGCCTCTCCAGCCCTCTCGACCAGTTCGACCGCTACCACAGGCACCCCTTCCTCGGTCACCCCCAGTTGCTCTCGAAGTTCCGGGGAGCGGCGGAGCAACCAGATCCAGGCCACCGTGGCCCCAATCGCGAACACGGCCCCCCCGATCACCGTGGCCCAGAGTCCGCCGGTGGAACCCTTCAGCCGGCCGGCCGCCTCGGCACCCAGCCAGGCCCCCAGAAACGAAGCAGCCCACGCCACCAGGGGCGTGAGCAGCCAACCAACAAGACGGGCCAGAAGACGAGGAATGGTCACAGCCCTACTGCCGGGAACCCCCCAAGCCGGTGATCAAGACCGTCAGGGCGAGCGCCGGGAGAAAGGCCACCGAGATGGTTCCGAGTCCGAGCGAGGAACCGGGTAAACCGAGCATGGCGGCCAGGCCACCGATGATCACCGCCAGCACCACCGCAGTGCCCAACACCGCCACCGGGTTCGGGCCCTGCCCCTTGACGGTCTGATTGGCCAGGGCGTAACTGCCCATCCAGGGGAGGAAGGTGCCCACCATCCACCAGACGGGGTGATACCACCAGTTGCTGCCTCCACCGATCTCAAGCCACCGATTGGTATACGTCCCCAGCGGCTGCAGTACCGAGACGTCGATCAGCAGGAAGACGACTGCGGCCGCGAGACCGATCCCGGCGGATCCCGCGATCCCTTCAATGGTCCGGGCCCGGGTCCATAGCCCTGGCAGCAAGGTCACCGCGCCCACACCGACCAGCACGATCAGGCTCTGGGCCGCGACTTCCACCCCGCCGGAGAGATAGCGCGAGACAATCGAGAACAGGAAGACCAGGGCCGCTTCCAGCACACCCAGCTGCCCGGCATGGCGGAGGACGCGAAGCAGGTTGGTCTGGTCGTAGGACTGCTGGGTCTGGGCGACAGCGGCCATGAAATCGGCTCCGTGATGTGGATCGAATCGAGCGACCGAAACCTAGGCGAAGCCGGCAAGAATGGCCAGATCAACTGCCACCCACGCGCCCAGCGCGAGATACATCCTCCGCTGGTGCGCTGGCGCTGAGAGCCGGGCGCCCTCCAGCCGCCACCACAGCAGCCCCCCCAGCCAGACCGCCGCAGCGGCGGCCAGACCGCCCCACCGGAGTGGAACCGCCAGATCCAGCCATCCCGCGCGGACCCCGCCGAGCCCGAACAGCGCGAAGGCCACGAGGCCGGACCCGAGTGCCAGGTCGAGGCTGCGTTCCACTCCCAGCACCGTGGCCAGGGTGCGATCCCCTCGGGCCCGGTCGGCCTCGAGCTGGTAGAGCTGGGTCAGGGGATAGAAGCTCGCGAACAGCGCGCCGAAGCCGACCAGAATGGCCACCCCGGCCGGGGTGACCGGCCACCCGGTCGCCGCCCACCCGGCGTACGGGGTGAGTGCCCCGAAGCCCCACAGGTTGATGAACCAGTCGGCGCCGGCCACTCCCTTGAGCCGGGCCGGCGGCACCGAATACAGCAGCGAGAGGACCAGGCAGAGCGCATAGGCGGCGAGGTACCCCGCCGGCAACAGCATCGCGCCGGCGAGCCCCACCGCCATCAGGCTCAGGCCAAAGACAAAGAGGTATCGGGGCGGCGCGGGGGGAGCCCGCAGGTAGGCCACGTCCTCGGCATCGCGGTCGAAGGCCGAGTTGATCGCGAGGGTGCCGCCGTTGAGGCAGACCACCCAGAGGATCAGGCCCAGCAGCAGCGGGGAGAGCTCTGCCTGGGGGATCCCCGACCAACCCACCGCGAGGATCATCCCCAGCGCGGTGTGGGCGGCCATGATCGGCCACTCGGCAGGTCGGAGGTGCAGCAGGTAATCGAAGGAACCGCCCAACACCCGGTACCCGAGCGCCCGCCTTGACGAGCGGGCGGGTTCAGGCGAGGACAACGGCATCGCCGGCGGTGATTTCCCTGGTGAGACCGCCCTCGGTCCGGATTCGGAGCGAGCCCGCCGGGGTAATCCCCGCCGCCCAGCCCGCGATTGGGGCGGTGACCGCGCAGCCGGCCAGCATATCTCGGCGCGCAAACTCGGCCATCTCCTCCCCGGTGAGCACGCCGGCCCACCGGCCCGCCGAAGCCACCCCCAGCCGGACGACCTCGGCCAGTCGATCGAGCGGGATCGGAGTGACCCGATCCGTCAGGCGGATCGCGGTGTGGGACAGCTGATCGGGTATCGAATTGCTGACGTTGATCCCTACCCCAACAACGACCCATCCCAGGCGGGGGCCGTCCCAGCGGGATTCACAGAGGATGCCGGCGAGCTTGCGGCCATCGAGCAGGACATCGTTGGGCCATTTGACCGTCAGCGGCCCCAGCCCCGGTAGCGTCGTCTCGAGTCCCCGGGCCACGGCCAGTCCACTGCGAAGGCTCAGGCACTCGAGCCCCTCGACTCCGTTGGGGCGACAGATCACACTCATCCACACCCCGCCCTCCGGGCTGCTCCAGGCGCGCCCCCGGCGGCCTCGTCCGGAACGCTGTTCCCGCGCCGCGATCGCGGTCCCGTGGGGCGCTCCCTCCCGGGCCCGGCGATGAGCTTCGTCCATGGTGGATGGCAACTGTTCATGCCACTCGATCACCCGCGGCCGAACCCGATCCAGGCGAAGCTGAGCACCGCGAGGACCGCGCAGTACCAGGCAAAGTGATGGACTCGGCCGGCTCGGAGCAGCCGGACCAGGAACCGGATAGCCCAGATCCCCGATACCAGCGCAGTCACAAACGCGGTCACCAGCCCCGGGCTCCACAGGTCGAATCCCGGGGGAACTTCCGTGAGCATCAACAGCCCGGAGCCACCCACGGCGATGATCGACATCAGAAAGGAAAACTCCGCGGCAGCGGCCGGTCCGATCCCGGACCAGAGCCCGGCGACGATGGTCGAGCCGGCGCGCGACACGGCGGGCAGGATGGCCACGGCCTGGGCGACCCCCATCAGCAGCGCGGCCCCCGGGGTGATCCGCTCGGGGCTGGGGCCGGGTTTGGCCCACCGGGTGGAGTGGAGTGCCAGGGCGGTGACGAGAAACCCGGCGGCCAGGGTGACCCCGGAGTCGAAGGCCCGTTCGAGGATCGATCGGAATCCGATCCCGACCACGGCGGCAGGCAGCGATGCCAGCAACAGCAGCCCCAGGTAACGCCACGATTCTCCCTCGCGGCGCAGGGCACCCCGGAACAGGGCCAGCAACCGTCCGCGATAGGCGATCACCACGGACAGGAGAGTGGCGATGTGGAGCACCACTTCGAACAGGACGCCGGCGGGCTCGAAACCCAGCAGCTCCTGCCCCAGCACCAGGTGGCCGGAGGAGGAGATCGGGAGAAACTCCGTGAGCCCCTGGATCAGGCCGAGGAGAAAGCCATCCCCGAGGGAAGGATTCACCCGAGTGCCCGCCGGTAGACTTCCTCGTACAGCGGCACAATCTTCGCGGCCGCGAAGTCCTGGGCGCGGTGGGCGGCGGCCGCCGCCATCCTCTCATAGAGGACCGGGTCGCGGAGCAGATCAATCGCGCGACGGGCCATGGCCTCGACCGAACCCGGCGGTTCCAGGATCCCGTTCACTCCATCGGTGATCACTTCCGGCAGCCCGCCAACCCGGCTGGCCACCACCGGCGAACCGCAGGCCATGGCCTCCAGGGCGGCCAGCCCGAACGACTCGGTCTGGGAAGGCAGCAGGAAGAGATCGGTGGCCTGCAGGAGATCGGCCACGGTGTCGAGCCGCCCCACGAACCGGACGTCCTCCTCGACCCCGAGTTCCCGTGCCTCGCGCTCGGCGTCTCCCCGCTCCGGACCGTCCCCGATCATCAGCAGGGTGGCCGGGACCGCCTTCCGAATTCGGGAGAAGATCCGGACGACGTCCCGGACCCGCTTCACCTCACGGAAGTTGGAGGCGTGGGTGATGAGGCGGTGGCCGGCCGGCGCCAGCCCCTCGCGTTGACGGGAGGCTCCGGGCTGGTACTCGCCCTGGCAGACGAAGTTGGGGATGACGTCGATCGGCTTCTGAATCCCGAAGGCCCGAATCGTTTCATCCTTGAGATACTGGGAGACGGTGGTCACCACGTCCGACTGTTCGATCGAGAACCGGGTGATGCCGTA
>CAYINH010000228.1:0-4996 GCA_964364615.1 uncultured Gemmatimonadaceae bacterium | reverse complement strand
CGACGGCGGCGGCGAAATCGCCGTTCTCGGCCAGAAACCCGTAGCCCGGGTGAATCGCGTCGGCCCCGGTAATCTCGGCGGCCGCGATGATGGCCGGGATGCGAAGGTAGGAGAGCCGGCTCGGGGGGGCGCCGATACAGACATCGTCATCGGCAAAGCGGACATGGAGCGACTCCCGATCCGCCTCGGAGTACACCGCCACCGTCTTGATCCCGAGTTCACGACATGCCCGGATGACCCGCAGGGCGATCTCCCCACGGTTGGCAATGAGCACTTTCTTGAACATCAGGCGCCCCGGTCCCCCGCGGAACCCGGCATCTGGCTCGTGAGGCGGTGGTCGGAGGTCGCGGTGATCCCGGAGGCCCGGAGGGCGAACTCGCTCGGACTGGAGCTGAAGAACACCGCGCTCTCGTAGCTGATCTCCCCCTCCTGGTACCACTTCATCAAGGATTGGTCGAAGGTCTGCATCCGGTAGGAGATCGACCCGTCGGCAATCAGGTCCGGGATATTGAGCGCCTTGGCCGCGTCCCGGATGTTGTCCGCCACCGCCGCGGTGTTGATCAGCACCTCGGTCGCCGGCACCCGACCCTTGCCGTCCGCCCTGGGGACCAGTCGGAGCGACACCACCGCCGCCAGCGCGGTGGAGAGCATCGAGCGAATCTCCAGATGCTGGTGGGGCGGGTAGAACGACAGGATCCGGTTGATGGTCTGGCTGGCGTCGGTGGTGTGCAGGGTCGAGAAGACCAGGTGGCCCGTGTCGGCGGCCTTGAGCGCCGTATCGAGCGTCTCCTGGTCCCGGATTTCACCGATCAGGATGACGTCAGGGTCCTGCCGCAGGACGTGCCGGAGCGCCGAGCCGAAGGAAATGGTATCGCTCCCGATCTCGCGCTGGGAGATGTTCGACAGGGCGTCCCGGTGGAGGAACTCGATCGGATCCTCGACCGTGATCATGTTGACCCGGCGGTGACGGTTGATGTGGTTGAGCATCGCCGCCAGCGCGGTGGACTTGCCCGAACCGGTCACCCCGGTGACGAGCACCAGCCCGCGGGGCTTGAGGGAGATCTCCTCCAGCACCTCGGGAAGATTCAGCTCGTGGATCGCCTTGACCTCGTACGGAATCGAGCGGAGCGCAAAGGCGAGGGTGCCCCGCTGCTGGTAGATGTTGGTCCGGAACCGGCCCACCCCCGGGACCCCGATGGCGAAGTCCGCCTCCTTCCGCTCGGCGAACTCCTTGATCTGGCGCGGCGTCATGATCTGCTCGGCCAGGGTCTTGAGGTCCTCGGGCCGGAGCGCCTGGGTATGAAGGGACGCCAGCTCGCCGTTGAGCCGGATGGAGGGCGGGCGGCCCACTTTCAGGTGCAGGTCGGACGCGCCCCGCTGCACCATCTGGGAGATCGCCTGCTTGAAATTGAAGACCGGTGCCGCCGCGAAACCTTCGACGTCCTGATCAGCCATTCGGATCCACCCGGAAAAGAACCTGGCCGTATTCGACCGGTTGTGCATCATCAACACAGATCTCCCGAACCACCCCACTCAACTCGGCCTCGATCTCATTCATGATCTTCATGGCTTCCACGATGCAGACCGTCTGTCCGGGCGTGACCCGCTGCCCGACTCGGACATAGGCCTCAGCGCCGGGTTCGGGACAGGAATAATAGGTCCCCACCATCGGCGACTTGATCTCCTTCAGGGGAGATGCGGGAACGAGAGGGGTGGGGCTCTCCCCGGCCGGCGCGACCGGCGGCATCGACGGCATCATGCCCTGCGCCATCATCGGTGCGACCCCGAGGCCATGGGCGGTCCGGGTGATCACGACCCCGGTGCCGAACATCCCCTTGACCTCGATCGACCCGACCTCGGGTGAGGCGCGGAGCAGCTCGACCAGGCGCTTCACGTCCTTGAGGTCGACCCCCTTGGTGCCGGGAGTCTTGGCGAGCAAATCGGCAATCTGCTGGATCTCGTCAGGTGTCATGGTATGTAGTGAGATGGTAGTCTGTCCCGGACCAGCCGCAGGGGAGCGACCTACCGGACAACGATAAGCTCACGGGACGGTGCCGAAAGATACTCGGCTCCCCCCGCCCGGACGACGACGTCGTCCTCGATTCGAATGCCTCCCCAACCCTCAAGATAGACGCCCGGCTCCACGGTGACCACCGCCCCGGGGTACACAGGATTGTGGACAGAACGTGCAAGTCGTGGCTCCTCATGGAGTTCGAGCCCGATTCCATGGCCAGTTGAGTGCAGGATTCCCGCCGCGAAACCAGCTCCTGCAAGGGCCGATCTGGTGGCCTCGTCTACCTCACCACCAGTGCGACCCGCCGCCAGCGCCTCGACCGCCGCCCGCTGGGCGCCGAGCACCGCGCCATGCACCTCTCGCTGGCGGTCGGTCGGGTCGGCCCCCACGACCACCGTCCGGGTCAGGTCGGAGCAGTACCCCTCCAACCTGGCGCCGAAGTCGAGCAGCAGAAGATCCCCGGCCCCGACCACACGATCGGAGGCTTCCGCGTGGGGCAGTGCCGTACGGGGCCCCGAGCCGACAATCGTCGGAAACGGGTGCCATTCCCCACCCCGCCCCCGAAGCTCGGCCTCAAGCCGGGCGGCGATCTGGCGTTCGGTCTGCCCGACCCGAATGGTTTCCAGCACTACCGCCAGGGCCTCCTGGGCCAGCGCCACGGCCTGTTGGATCGCCTCGATCTCTCCGGCATCCTTGACGGCACGAAGCTCTTCCACCGTGCCCACCACCGGCTCCAGCCGCCCTGGCCAAACCCCCTGCAGCCGCTCGGCGCCCGAGACCGTCAGCCGGTCCGATTCAAAGCCCAGGCTGCGGACCCCCCTGCTGGTCAGGATCAGCCGGAGCCGGTCCCAGAGGTTCACCGGTTCGATCTCCACTACGGCAGCGCCGTGGGCCTCGGCCGGAGCCTGAATGGAATACCGACTGTCGGTGACCAGCACCGACCGTTCAGCGTCCACCAGCAGCATCCCGGCCGAGCCACTGAAGCCCGTCAGATACCGGATATTGGGAAGATGAGTGACCAGGAGAGCATCGACGCCCCGCTCGCCCAACCGGCGTCGAAGGGCTGCGAGACGATCAGGCCGACGATCTGGCCGCATTCCACCGGTCATGCAGAGCCGTGAGGGCGAGAACGTAGCTCCGGGCGCCGAACCCCGCGATCACCCCGACGGCCAGGTCAGCGAGGACGGAGTGATGGCGCTCCGGTTCCCGGGCGAAGACGTTCGACAGGTGTACCTCGACAAAGGGCACCCTGACCGCCAGCAGCGCGTCGCGCAGCGCCAGGCTGGTGTGAGTGTAGCCCGCCGCGTTGAGGATCAGGGCATCCGCCCGGCCCCCCAGTTGCTGGATGGCATCCACCAGGGCACCCTCGTGGTTGCTCTGGGACCAGGACACGACGGCCCCGAGCCGCTCCGCCTCCTCCCGCACCATGACTTCGATATCCGCCAAGGTGTGATGGCCATAGATCTCCGGCTCACGCTGGCCGAGCAGATTGAGATTCGGGCCGTTGAGCACGGCCACTCGAAAGCTCAACGCTTCAGGCCCCGGAGCCACTCGTTGAACTGCTCCAGGTGCTCCGACTCCGTCGAGACCGCTGCGGTCGGCCCATCGTCCCCGCCGGAACCGGCCCCGAAGAACTCATCATAGGAGGGCTCCAAGGCCTCGGAGGCCGGGTTTGCCGGGGCGGCCTGCGGCCGATCCTCAGCGGCAATGGCCGGCTGGGCGGCGGCAGCATCCTCGCCGAATACATCGGCGAGAGACAACGGCCCTCCAGCGTCCCGGGTGGGCTCACCGGCCGGCCCGCGTTCGATGGCCGGAGGAAGAATGGACGAGTCGGTCGCGGGGGGAGGCGCCTCCAGCACTTCCCGAAGGAAGGTGGGTACCGCTACCCCACCGGTATCGACTGCGGCGTAGCGTCGGGCGGGTGTGCTGGGCTGGGCCGGTTCGGGCTCCATGGCGGGCTTCGGGTTGGCCTCTGCCGCTTCCAGCTCCAGCCTGACGATGACCTCGTCGAGGTGACGGTACTCGGGGTCGACGACCAGTTGCCGATAGACCGCCAGGGCAAGATCCCGGTGGCCCTGACGAAGGAACAACTCCGCCATCGACTCGGTGACGATGAACTCGGCCTCGGCGACCATCTCCTCGGCCTCCGGCGCTGCTTCGTTCTCAGCCGAATCCGGCTCTTCATCGGGTGCCGCCGACAGGAAGGCCTCGATCGAGGCCACGGTGGCTTCCTCTTGCAGGGTCGCGTCCTGATCGGGCGTCGCTTCCTCCTCAGGCTCGGGCTCGGGCAACGAGAATTCGATCGGACCCTTGGCGGTCGCGGACGGCGGCTCGACGGTGGCAGGAGCCCACGCCGTCACCAGCGCGGTTTCCTCACCGTCAGCTTCGGCGCCGGCTTCGGCTTCGGCGTCCTCTTCATCTTCGGCTTCGTCCTCGACCAGCTCGAGGTCCTCGATCGGTACCTCTGCCACTGCGGAGGCCTCCACCGGGATCGGGAGCGGGTCCACTTCGACTGGCTCCGGCGATCCCGCCCACTCCTCGGCGATTTCGGCGTCGGCATCGACGCCAGCCTCGGCCTCAATCAGCTCGGCTTCGACCACTTCGGCTGCGACCACTTCGGCCATGACGACATCAGGCTCCGGGGCCCGTGGCGTCCAGCCCACCGGCGCGTCGTCGGCCAGGTCGGCGTCAGTCGCCTCGGGGCCGATCTCCTCACTGTCGGCCTCATCGTCGTCGGCGTCATCATGGTCGGCGGCGACGCCGTCGGCCCGGGCCGAAACTGGTGCCGGGTCCTGCCCCTGCTGGCCACGCCATGCCGCCCAGGAGGACCACTTCGAGGCAGTCGGCTCCTCCACGGGAGCCTCCTCGAGCGGTGCCAGGGAAGCGGTGGCCTCGGCTTCGGTGGATTCCGACTTGGCGGCCTCGAGGTATTCCCGGAATGGGCCGTCGGAATCGTTGGTGACCAGACCGGCAACCGGCTCA
>CAYINH010000227.1:0-5000 GCA_964364615.1 uncultured Gemmatimonadaceae bacterium | reverse complement strand
CCAGGTGATGCGGCCGTCCAGGAAGGCGGCCACCGCCACCTCGTTGGCGGCGTTGAACACCGCCGGCGCCGTCCCGCCCCGCCGACCGGCGGCCACCCCGATCGCGAAGGCCGGGAAGGCGTCGGTCCGGACCGACTCGAAACTGAGCTCGCCGATCGCCACCGGGTCGAGCCGCTGCACCCCCGGATCGGCCACCCGCTCGGGATGGGTCAGGGCATAGAGGATCGGCAGTTCCATCGAGGGATAGCCCAGCTGGGCCAGCACGCTCCCGTCGGCAAACTCGACCAGCGCATGAATGATACTCTGGGGGTGAACCACCACCTCCAGCTGATCGAAGGAGAGTCCGAACAGGTGGTGCGCCTCGATGATCTCCAACGCCTTGTTGGCAAGGGTGGCGCTGTCCACCGTGATCTTGCTCCCCATCTGCCAGGTCGGGTGCTGGAGGGCGTCTTCCACGGTCGCATGGCGCAGATCGGCCGGGGCCCACTCCCGGAACGGCCCACCCGAGGCCGTCAGCACCAGGCGGGTCGGCGGGGACGCCCGGCCGGCCAGACACTGCAGCACGGCGCTGTGCTCGGAGTCGATCGGGATCAGTTCGCCCCCGCCCTGCCGGGCGGCCTCGAGCACCAGCTCCCCACCGACGACCAGCGACTCCTTGTTGGCGAGGGCCACCCGTTTGCCGGCGCGGAGGGCCGCCAGGGTCGCATCCAGCCCGGCAAATCCCACCACGGCGTTGACAACGATGTCGACCTCGGGATGGGTCGCCGCTTCGATCAGGCAGCCGGGGCCGGCCCCATTGGCCAGCGCGGCATAGTCCGGCCGCCACTGCTCCCGTTGTTCCGCCAGCCGCTCCGCATTCCGGCCGGCCGTGAGCGCCACCACCCGGAACCGGTCGGATTGACGGCGGATGACCTGCAACGTGGCCTCCCCGATGGAACCGGTGGAGCCCAGAACGGCCACCCCGCGCATCAGATCAGGCCGAAGACGTGATACAGAACGGCGGAGAGGGGAATGACGAGGTAGAGGGAGTCCAGCCGATCGAGCACCCCGCCGTGACCGGGGAGCAGGTGACTCGAGTCCTTGGCGCCGATCTCCCGCTTGAAGACCGACTCGGCGAGGTCGCCGACCTGGCCGAGCACCCCGACCACGGCACCGATCGCCAGGGCCTGCCACGCGGTGAGGCCGATCCCCTGCGGCGCCAGGACAAACCGCTGGAGCAGTGGGGCCAGCGCCAGCGCCGCGAGCAGACCGCCAATGGCCCCCGACCAGGTCTTCCCCGGACTCACTGTGGGGGACAGCTTGGGGCCGCCCAACCGCCGGCCCACTTCCATGGCGGCGGTATCGCATGCCCAGGTCATCGCCACCGGGAACATCACCATCAGGAGGCCGGGGATCGACTTGTCGGGGTGCCCCGCGCCGTGACGCAGGAGCATCGCAAAGGCGATCATCCCGCCGGCATACATCGGGGTGAACAGGGTCACCGCGGCCGAGGTGAGGGGCTTCCGCGCCGGGCCGACCCGCCAGAGCGCGTGGATCAGGACGAGCCCCAGCAGGACCGGCAGGGCGTAGACCCATCCGGCAAACTGGTTCGCCCCGATGGCCACCTGCCAGGCGACCAGCGGAAGCGCCGCGGCCAGAGTGATGGCGGCCGCCCGCCAGGGGTGGACCCCCTGCTGTCGGGCAAAATTGAGGAGCTCACGGGCCCCCAGCGCTGCCGCCAGGGCCAGCAGGCCGGCCAGGACCGGCCCACCATACCAGCCGGCTCCAACGGCGACCGGAATCGCGACGAGAGCAAAGAGGACCCGCTGCATCATGTTGTTTGCCATGTCAGACCGCCACTCGGCCGAAGCGGCGTTCCCGCCGCTGGAAATCACGAATCGCTTCAAACAGGTGCTGCCTGGTGAAGTCAGGCCACAGTACCGGGGTCACATGGAATTCGGCGTAGGCCAGTTGCCACAGCAGGAAGTTCGACAACCGGAGTTCCCCGGAGGTCCGGATCAGCAGATCCGGGTCGGGGATCCCGGCGGTATAGAGCCGGGCGGCCATGGCCTCCTCGGTGATCTCCTCGGGACGGCGGCGTCCCTCCGCCACCTCGGTGGCGAGTTGGCGGGCCGCCCGCGTCAGCTCGGCGCGGGCGCCGTAGGAGATGCACAGACTGAGGGTGAGGTGATCGCCAGCGGCCGTCGCCGCCATCAGGCCGTCCACTGCGGCCCGCGCCGCCGGACTGAGCCGGTCGAGATCGCCGAGGATCCGGACCTGGACGCTGTTGCTCCGCAGCTCTTCCGACTCCCGCTCGACGTAGTCCTCGAGGAGGTGCATCAACGCCTCGATCTCGCTCGGGGGGCGCTGCCAGTTTTCCTGACTGAAGGCGAAGAGGGTGAGGTATCGCACCCCGGCCTGGAGCCCGCCCTCCACGATCTCCCGAACGGCGGCCATCCCGGCCTGGTGACCGGCGGGGCGCGGCAGGGCCCGAGCCTGAGCCCAGCGTCCGTTGCCATCCATGATGACGGCAATGTGCGCCGGTATCCCACCGTGCAGCTTCAGCTCGGTCAGGAGATCGTCGCCGGGGTCACTCACACTTCCATGATCTCGTTTTCTTTGGACTTGATCAGGACGTCAATCTCGGTCACGTGGTCATCGGTGAGTTTCTGGACGTCCTTTTCCCCGTGCCGGATCGCATCCTCGGAGATGTGCTCCAGCTTCTTGATACTGGCCAGGGCCTCGTGCCGGTGATGCCGGACCGCCACCTTGCCCTCTTCCCCCAGCTTGTGGACCAGCCGAACCAGCTCCCGGCGCCGCTCCTCGGTGAGGGCCGGCAGCGGAATCCGGATCAAGCCACCCTGGCTGGCCGGGTTGAGCCCCAGGTCGCCGTCCCGGATCGCCTTTTCGATCGCCTGGGTCAAGGACTTGTCGAACGGCTGGACGGTGAGGAGCCTCGGCTCCGGCGTCGCCACCATCGCGACCTGGTTGAGCGGCATGGAGCTCCCGTAGGCATCCACCCGGATCAGGTCGAGCAGCGAAACGCTCGCCTTGCCGCTCCGGATCGTGGACAATTCCCGCTGGGTTCCCTCAACCGTCTTCCGCATCCCCGCCTGTGCCGCCGCGCGTGCCTCGGCGATTCCGCTCATTGTACGATTGTCCCTACCCGCTTGCCATCCAGGATCTGCTGGACCGCGCCGGGCTGCTGGATGTTGAACACCACGATGGGGAGGCCGTTGGCCTTGCAGAGGCCGAACGCGTTGGCATCCATGACGGCGTACCCGTTGACGATGGCATCCTGGAACGACAGTTCGGGAATGAAGGTCGCGCCGGGATCGGCCTTCGGATCCCCGGTGTAGATCCCGTCCACGGTGGTGGCCTTGAGAATGACTTCCGCCTCGATTTCCAGAGCCCGGAGCACCGCGGCGGTGTCGGTGGAGAAGAACGGATTGCCGGTTCCGGAGGCGAAGATCACGACCCGGCCCTTCTCCAGGTGCCGGATTGCCCGCCGCCGGATATACGGCTCGGCCACCGACTCCATCCGGATGGCGGTCATGACACGGGTCGCCAGACCCATCCGTTCCAGGGTGTTCTGGAGCGCCAGGGCATTGATCACCGTGGCCAGCATGCCCATGTAGTCCGCGGTGACCCGATCCATCCCCTCGCGGCTCGCGACGGTCCCCCGCACGATGTTGCCACCACCGACCACCAGGCCGAGCTGGACCCCGGAGGCGTGCACCCGGACCAGTTCCTCGGCCAGGCGCTCGACCGTCCGGTAGTCCAGCCCAACGCCCTTTTCCCCGGCGAGGGCTTCGCCGGAGAGCTTCAGCAGGATCCGCTGGTAGGCCAGCCCCATCAAACCTCCCCGATCTGGAACCTGACGAACCGGCTGACGGTCACGCTGGTGCCGACCACCTTGGCGGCCTCGGTCACCAGCTGTCCGACCGGCTTCTTCTCTTCCTTGACCCAGCCCTGCTCGAGCAGGACCTGCTCGGCGACGAACTTCCTCACCTTGCCGTCGATGATCTTCCCGCGGATCGCCTCCGGCTTGCCCTCCTGCTCCACCTGCTCCGTGGCGATCCGGCGCTCCCGTTCGACCAGCGCGGGCGGGAGATCCTCGGCCCGCACCGCGAGCGGGTTGGCCGAGGCAATGTGAATCGCGAGCTCCCGGGCCAGCCCGGTCACGGCCTCGTGCCGTGCCGCCGCGGGGGTCCCGCAGAGAACTTCGACCAGAACGCCAACCTGCCGGTTGTGATGAAGGTACATCCCCACGGCGCCGCTGTCGCCCGGGGCGAACTTGGTGGCGTTCTTGAGGGCGACCCCCTCGCCGGTGGTGGCGGAGATCGCCTTGACCCGATCGGTGTTGCTGCCGCTTTCCCCCTCGGCCGGCAGGGCCAGGAACGCCTCCAGGCTCATCGGGCCCGCCGCCGCCAACTGGGCCAGCATCGCCTCGGCCGCCGCGCCGTAGCCATCGGTCCGGGCCACGAAGTCGGTCTCGCAGGTCAGTTCGAGCAGGGCGCCCATCGAGCCATCCGAGGTTCCCACGACGAGCCCCTGGGAGGTGGAACGGCCGGCCCGCTTCTCGGCCTTGGCAATCCCCTTGGCCCGGAGCAGCTCGGCGGCCCGCTCCATATCGCCCCCGGCCTCCTCGAGCGCCCGCTTGCAGTCCATCATGCCGGCCTGGGTCCGGGCCCGCAACTCGGCCACATCCTTGGCACTGATTGTGATCGTCATCGGTTCTGCCTGTTCTCGCGTGAAGTCATGATAAGAGACCGCCGCCCGACGGCCTTGCGGGCCATTGAGCGGCGGCTGTCCGAACGTCGGATCGCTGCCGGCTCAGCTGCCTGCGTCGCTCGCGGCGGGGGCGGGTTCCCCAGCCCCGTCGATGCCTGCATCGGCACCCACTTCGGCCTTCAGCCGGGCCGCGATGGCCTCGGGCTTGGGCCGCCGCTTGCGAACCGGACGCCGGCGACGGCGTTCGGCCTCCACATCGCCCTCCGTCCCGGTGTCGGTGCTGTAGG
>CAYINH010000226.1:0-5015 GCA_964364615.1 uncultured Gemmatimonadaceae bacterium | reverse complement strand
CGGGAAGGCCGGGGTAGTGGACGGCGGCGATCCCCTTCCGGGAACCGGCCCAGGTCGCGATCGCCATCCCGTTGGCGTTGTGGCGCTCCATCCGGACCGCCAGGGTCTTGAGCCCCCGGTCCAGCAACCAGGCCGCATGGGGATCGATGGCCGGGCCGTAGATCCGGCTGAGCCGGACCACTTCCTCGATGACCGCGGCGGTACCGGCCACCGCCCCGGCGATCACGTCGCTGTGCCCGTTGAGGTACTTGGTGGCGCTGGTGATGACCACGTCGGCCCCATGCTCGATGGGGCGGAGGTTGATCGGACTGGCGAAGGTGGCGTCGACCACCAGGGCCACCCCGGTGTCGCGGGCGACCTGGGAGACGAGGTCGAGGTCCACCACCCGCATCGTCGGATTGGTGACCACCTCGAGGAAGATGGCCCGGGTGGTCTTCCGAAGCAGTTTCCGCCACTGGCGGGGCTGCGACGGGTCGGCGTAACTGACGGCGATGCCGAGCCGGCCGAACTCCTCATCGAACAGCTGGCGGGTCCCACCGTAGATCCACCGGCTGGCCACCAGGTGGTCCCCGGGGCGCAGGATCGCCAGGTGGGCCTGGGCCGTGGCCGCCATGCCGCTGGCCAGGAAGGTGGCCTCTTCGGCACCCTCCAGGAGCGCGTACTTCCGGGCCAGGGAGACCTGGTTCGGGTTGTTCCCGTAGCGGGTGTAGAGCACTTCCTGCTCACTCCCGATCGGGTTGATGAAGGTGGTCGACTGGTGGATTGGCTGGACCACCGGGGCCCAGTCTGCCAGCGGGCCCTGCCGGCCATGGATGGCGGTGGTTGAGGGTCCGGGCTTCGGTCGGCTCATTGGAGGGGCAAGGGGGCAAAGGTCCCACCGGCGGCCAGGATCAGCCGGCGCATGGCCAGGATCTGCAGCGCATCAGCGGCTCGCTCCAGCGACCAGCCCAACCGGCCGGCCAGCCGGGGGGCGTCGCCCGACCCCGCCGCGTGTACCATCTGAAACGCCAGCGACAGATCGGGGGTGGTACACCCGAGCATCTGGAGGCCGCCGGCGCGGGGCAGGGCGGTGACCGCCAGGCCCTGCCGGGCCAGCACATCGTCGATCGCCTCGGCCTGGGTCTCGTCCACTCCCCGGAGCACAATGTAGACGCCCGCGTCGACCACCCGCAGCAGCTTGGCGACGACCTCGTCGGCACAGGAGAAGTCGATCAGGCCGACCCACTCGAAATCAAGCAGCGTGGTGGGACAGGTGGTCGCGGCAATGGCCCGCTCTATCGAACCGCGGATCGCCGCCCCGGTCGGTCGGGTGACCAGGTCACGCGACGGCCGACTGAGGGTCAGCTGAAGCAGTTCATCCACCCGGATGGTGAGGATCATTCCTTGAGGGGCTCCTGGGCGGGAATCACGATCTGTACCTGCGCTCCCGGGAAAAAGGGTCGTCCAGTCTTCAGTGGCTCGTCGTCGTCCCACGCCGGGACGACCGAGAGTTGTGCGGTGCCCGACCGGATCGAGATCTTGCCGTTCCAGGTGGTCAGGTACTTCCTGATGGCCGCCAGGCCCTGGCCTCGGCCGGGTTCGCGAAACCGGCTCACGTTGTGGATCAGCGCCGCCTCCAGGGCCGTGCCGTCACTCCACCGATCACCGAACTTGCGGCCCTCGGACGGCTCCAGCGAGGCCCGGAACCCGATGCCACCGTCGCACACCGCGATCACCGCGACCCGCCGGCCCAGCCGCCGTCGCCAGGTGAAGGCGTGGACCGCCACCCAGCCACCGCTCCCGGCATGCTCCACCACATTCTGGCAGGCCTCCGACAGGGTCATCGAGAACCGGAGCGTGGCCCGGGCTTCGAGGTGCAGCTCACCGGTCAGAATCCGCGCCGCCTGCTCCTGAATCCGGCCCACCACATCGTGCACATCCTCTGATCCCCGGACCGCGGTGATCGGCAGCAGGATGTCAGAGGCGGTGTCGGGCGGTCGCCGGGGAACCTTGCCATGCAGCTCGAACTGCTCCGCGGCATGGACGAAGAACCCCGCCTTGGCCCAGTAACTCCGGACGTCGTCGCTTTCCGGCACCGCCAGCCGCGGAATCTCGGCGCCACCAGCCCGGAGCGCCTCGGCGGCGGTCAGCAGGGCTGCGAAACCGTATGGCGAGGCCCACTTGGTGGCCCGGGCGTCAAACAGCACCCGGCCTTCCGGCGGCCACGGCTGCAGTGTCTCGATGACGGATTCGA
Source organism: uncultured Gemmatimonadaceae bacterium (assembly GCA_964364615.1). Taxonomy (GTDB): domain Bacteria; phylum Gemmatimonadota; class Gemmatimonadetes; order Gemmatimonadales; family GWC2-71-9; genus SZUA-320. The sequence goes on along the minus strand of CAYINH010000226.1, from coordinate 2,782 downwards.
AAGTCCTGTCGTCAAGATAGTGAGGAATGGTCACCACGCGCATCAGTTCACCCCGATCAGTTCGCCCCGAAGGTGGGCGGCGAGCCCGCTGGCGCCCCGGATGGCGGAATTCCGCGCCGCCAGCGGGCTCGCGGCCTTCAGGGTGGTCATCACGTCGTCGCCCGCCAGCAGGCGGGCCGCCGCCGTGGCCCCGAACACGTCGCCACATCCGGTCGGGTCGAGCCCCTCGCCCGGTTCGGCCGGAATCCGGCCGGTGGTCACCGCCGTGCCGGCCACCGTGCCGCCTCGATCGGCGAGCCGCTGGAACCCTGGTGCCGCAACATAGACCACTCCCTGCACTCCCACGGTCACCACCAGGAGGCTGACCCCGGCTCCGATGGCCTGGGCGGCCACCGCAAGCGGATCTCCACCGAGTTGATCCATCTCCTCTTCATTCATCTGCAGCACATCGAAGCAGCTGAACCAGGCCGGCGCCTCCGGCAGGGGCTGGGGCACCCGGATGCCGTCCTGGCGGAGTCCGAGCATCAGGCTGTGCAGGTCGGCATAGATCGGTCCGGCAAAGCCCTGCCGCAGGGCCCGGGCGGTCGCCAGCTCCAGCTCGAACCCCGAGATGAAGTTGAGATAGAGGGCGTCGAGATCGCGGACCATCGGCCCCAGTTCGGCCCAGGTCCAGCCCGGAACCCCACCCGACATTCGCTCGCAGCGCCGCTCGGCGGTCTGGTAGTGGAGCACCACCCGGTTGTTCGGGGCCGGAACTTCCACGCAACGCCCTCCGGGGGTGAGTCGGCGGAAGGTCTGGAGCAACCGCTCGGCTTCGCGACTCAGGTCGCGCCCCACCTTGATGAGGGGAACGATCTCCCAGTCGGGCGGCAGACTCGCGTCGAGGCCGGCGAGGGCGTAGGCGATCCCGCCCCACTCCTCCACCGGGGCGGCGGCCGGGTCGCGGCCGTGGATCTCATCCCAGACCAGGGTGCCCACCACGCCGATCCGCGGCATCAGCCGGAGGCCGTCGGGACCGAGGCGCGGTCGGGGAACAGCTGGAGGAAGGAGGCGGCGGCCCCGTAGACACCCGCGGTTCCGCTGAGTTCGCCCGGCACGATCCGACAGGCCTCCACCGCCGGCCGGAATGCACGCCGGGTCACCTCCTGCCGGAGGGGCGCGAACAGACGTTCCCCGGCCTGGGTGACCCCGCCGCAGACCACCACGACCTCGGGATTGAAGATGTTGATCAGGTTGGCGATGCCGGCGCCCAGGTAGCGGGCCGCATCGCGCACCACCTCGAGGGCGACCTCGTCGCCCTCCTGCGAGGCTTGGTACACTTCCTGGGCCGTGACCAGGTCCAGATCGCCCCCGACCTTGGCCGGGATGATGCTCACGGCGCCGGCCCGGATGGCTTCCACCGCGCGGTTCGCGATCGACGGTCCCGAGGCGTAGGCCTCGAGGCAGCCGTAGTTGCCACACTTGCACTTGCGGCCCTGGGCATCGAGGGTGGTATGGCCGAACTCGCCGGCACAGTCGCTGGCCCCGTGATACAGTCGGCCCCCGATGATCACTCCGCCGCCCACGCCGGTGCCGATGGTGACCCCGACCGCGTGCTCGCTGCCCCGCGCGGCGCCCTGCCACCATTCCCCCAGGACCGCGCAGTTGGCATCGTTGTCGAGCGTGGTGGGGTATCCCAGGGCATCGGCCATCCGCTGCCGCAGCGGCATGTCGACCCAGCCCAGGTTGGGGGTGAGGAAGATCACCCCGGTCCGGGTATCGAGCGGACCCGGGGCCCCGACCCCGATTCCGATGACCTCGGCGCCGGGTTCCCGGAGCGTCTCCGCAATGACCCCCTCGGCCAGGGTGGTGAGCCGAGCGAGCACCGCATCCGGACCGTCCTCGGGTCGAGTCGGTTCGCTCCGCAGATGCCGGTAATGCGACCCGTCCTCGGCGACGGCGCCGACGACCAGGTTGGTTCCTCCGATGTCGATCCCGATTACGTAACGCACGGGGCAGGGCTCCGGGTCAGGGATGGAGTTCGCGGTATCCGGCCATCAGCCGGTCCGTCAGGGGTATCGGGTCGAACTGGGCCGCCTGGGCCACGCCGGCTTGGCGCATCGTCTCCGCCAGCGCCCGGTCGTTCAGGATCCTGCCCATCGTCGCGGCCAGGGCCGCCGGATCGTGGGGGTCCAGGTATTCTGCCGCGCCGCCTCCCACCTCCTGGAACGGTCCCCCGAGCGAGGTGATGACGGGGACCCGCGAGCGGAACGCCTCGAGGATGGGAACGCCGAACCCTTCGAACAGCGAAGGATAGAGGAACACCCCGGCCCCCTGGTAGAGCGGCGGCAGGTCCTCGGCGGGGATCGGGCCCAGCAACCGGACCTGGGCCTCCAGTTGCCGGGCCCGGATCAGGTCGAGGAGCCGGGGGGTGTCGGCGGTGTGGGCCCCGGCGAGCACCAGCAGCGGGCGGTCGGCTGGGGTGAGGCGGGAGAGGGCCTCCACCGCCAGCCGGGCGTTCTTCCTGGCCTCGAGTCGCCCGACCATCAGGGCGAACTGGCCGGTCAGCTGGTAGTGGCGGCGGACCCTGGCGACCCCGTCGGGATCCGGCCCCCGGGAAAAGCGGGGGTGGCACCCCATCCCGATCACCCGGATGCGGCTGTGGTCGAGGCCATACCAGGTGACGAGATCGTCGGCCGTCTGCTGGCTCAGCGCAATGACGAGATCCGCCCGGTCCGCCGCCCACCGGCTCTTCCAGCGATAGGTCCGTCGGTCGATGGCCGGGAAAAACTCCGGGTGTCGG
>CAYINH010000225.1:0-5039 GCA_964364615.1 uncultured Gemmatimonadaceae bacterium | reverse complement strand
ACGGCCCGCCCCGAGCTGTCGCCGTACGCGCCGCGGATCTTCACGATCCAGATCAAGCCGGACAAGATCGGCGACGTCATCGGGCCCAAGGGCAAGACGATCCGGGGCATTCAGGACGCCACTGGCGCCAAGATCTCGATCGAGGACAGCGGGATTGTCACCATCGCCGCGGTGGGCGGCGAGGCGGGCGACAAGGCGCGGGAGATGGTCATGGCGATCGTGGCCGAGCCGGAAATCGGCAAGATCTACCAGGGTCAGATCAAGAGCATCACCGCCTTCGGGGCCTTTGTCGAGATCATTCCCGGGGTCGAGGGTCTGCTCCACATCTCCGAGCTGCAGCACGCCCGGACCGAGAAGACCGAAGACGTCGTGAAGAAGGGCGAGATGGTTACCGTCAAGCTGCTTGAGGTGGACGAGCGGGGTCGAATGCGGCTGTCCCGCAAGGCGCTCCTGCCCAAGGAGTGACCGCGGTGCAGGTCGAGCAGCTCGACGAGCGCCTGGTGCGGTATGTGGCGCCCAACGGGCTCCGCGTCCTCACCGAACAGCTGCCCGGGGTCCGTTCAACGGCCCTGGGCATCTGGGTTCGTTCGGGGAGCGCCCACGAGCCGGTCGGGCAGACCGGGATCGCCCATCTGCTGGAACATCTGGTCTTCAAGGGGACGGAGCGCCGCTCCGCCCAGGCCATCGCGCAGGAGCTGGAGAGCCGCGGCGGCTCGCTCGACGCCTATACCTCCCGCGACCACACCAACTTCCAGGCCCATATCCTCGACACCGACCTGCCGGTGGCGGTGGATGTGCTGACCGACCTGGTGCGGCGCCCGCGGCTGGAGCAGGCGGACCTGGAACTCGAACGCAACGTCGTGCTCGAGGAAATCAACGGGGTGTCGGACACCCCGGACGATCTGGTCTTCGAGCTGCACACCGATGCCCTCTGGCAGGACCACCCCTACGGCCGGTCGATCCTGGGCAGCCCGGCCAGCATCATGGGACTCGGGGCCGCCGACCTGCGGGCCTTCCACCAGGCGTGGTACCATCCGGCGAACTGTGTCGTGGCCGCGGCCGGGAGCATCGATCCCCAGCAGCTCCTCGGGTTGCTGGAGGCCGAGGGCTGGTTTGCGCCCGATGACCGGACCGCCAGTTCCCCGGTGTCCGCCGGAGTGGCCCGCCAGGGGCTGCGGGCATCGGTGGCCCGGGACACCCAGCAGTGCCACATCGTGTTCGGGACCGATACCATAAAGGCCAGCGATCCCAGACGATACGCCTTCGGGCTGATCTCCACCGTATTCGGGGGCGGCATGTCGAGCCGGCTCTTCCAGCGGATCCGGGAGGAGCGGGGGCTGGCCTACGCGATCTTTTCCTACCAGCACTTCTACCAGGCTGCCGGCGCTTCAGGGGTGTACGTCGGAACCCAGCTGGAAACGGCGGACCAGGCCACCGAGGCGATCCTCGCGGAATACGGCCGGCTGGCGGCGGAAGGACTGCCGGCCGATGAGCTGGCGGTCGCCAAGCAGCAGCTCAAGGGACAGATTGTGCTGTCGCTTGAGAGCCCGTCCAGCCGGATGTACCGGATGGCCAGCAGTGAGCTCACCCAGGACCGGTACCGGCGGATCGACGAGGTCCTGGCGGAGATCGATGCGGTGACCGCGAGTGAGGTCCGGGCGATCACGGCTGAGTATTTTGCGCCTGAACGACAGTCCATTCTGCGCCTCGGTCCCCACTAGGGCCGGGCGATACCACCCAGACGAGGGATTCTCATGAACATCGGCGTTCCCAGAGAGATCAAGACCAACGAGAACCGGGTGGCTCTGGTACCCGCCGGGGTCGAGCTGCTGGTCGGTGCGGGGCACACGGTCTACGTGGAGCACGAGGCCGGGGCAGGGAGCGGGTTCGAGAACCAGGCGTTCGAACGGGCTGGAGCCCGGATCGTCGCGACCGCAGATGAGGTCTGGGCCAAGGCCGAGATGATCGTCAAGGTCAAGGAGCCGATCCCAGTCGAATGGCCGAAGATGCGCCGGGGCCAGGTGATCTACACCTACTTCCACTTTGCCGCGTCCGAGCCATTGACCCGCGCGGTCCTCGACTCCGGCGTGGTGGCCGTGGCGTACGAGACAGTGGAACTGTCGACCGGTGAACTGCCGCTGCTGACCCCGATGTCCGAGGTTGCTGGCCGAATGGCGGTCCAGGAGGGGGCCAAGTATCTGGAGAAGGTCCACGGGGGTCGCGGGGTGCTGCTCGGTGGGGTGCCCGGCGTGGCCCCCGCCGAGGTGGTGATTCTCGGGGGCGGGGTCGTGGGGATCAACGCGGCCAAGATGGCCGCCGGGATGGGAGCGCACGTCGTCATCCTCGACATCTCGCTCGATCGACTGCGCTATCTCGACGACGTGCTGCCGAAGAACGTGGATACCGTGTACAGCAACCGGCACAACATTCTGGAAGCCGTCAGCCGGGCGGACCTGGTGATTGGCGGGGTGCTCCTGACCGGAGCCAAGGCCCCGCACCTGCTGCTCCGCGGGGATCTGAAGAAGATGAAGCCCGGGGCCGTCATCGTGGACGTGGCGGTGGACCAGGGTGGCTGCGTGGAGACGATCCATCCCACCACCCATGAGGACCCGGTCTACTTCGTCGACGGCATTCTGCACTACGCTGTCGCCAACATGCCGGGTGGGGTGCCCAGGACGTCCACCCTGGCGCTCACCAATGCCACCCTGCCGTACGGCCTCAAGCTGGCCAAGTTCGGCTGGCAGGAGGCCTGCCGCCGCGATCCGGCCCTCAAGCTTGGCCTCAACGTGGTCGCCGGCAAGGTGGTGTATCCCGGGGTCGCCGAGGCGTTCGGGCTCCCACTGACCGAGGTCGACTCGGTCCTGTGAGCCAGCCCGACGGGGCGCCTCCCCGGGTCCTGGTGACCCGGCTGCCGCACGGGGAGGGACTCCCCCTCCCGACGCCGGCGACCGCCGGGGCGTCCGGAGCGGACATCGCCAGTGCCGCAGACCTCACCCTTCAGCCGATGGAACGGCAGTTGGTGCCGACCGGACTGGCCTTGGCCATCCCCGAGGGATTCGAGATTCAGGTCCGGCCCCGCTCGGGGCTGGCCTGGCGGCACGGAGTCACCCTGATCAACCCCCCGGCCACCATCGACAGCGACTACCGGGGCGAGTTGAAGATTGCCCTGGTCAATCTGGGGGCCGAGCCCTTTGCGGTGACCCGGGGAATGCGGATCGCCCAACTGGTGGTGGCCCGGGTGGAGCGACCGACCTTCGAGCCGGTCGAGAACCTGCCGGGCTCGGATCGGGGAGCCGGGGGATTCGGCAGTACCGGTCTCTAGGGCCCTTCCAGGTGGCTCGGACGGCCTGTGGGTAACTTGTTGAAGTGCAAGCCAGTCACTACTTTACGCCACCACAGCGACCCGCTCCCGCTCCGGCCATGTCATGAAGTTCCCGAAGTTCAATCTTGAGTCCGTTTTTCCCGCGAACGAGATTGCGGTGGATCTCGGCACGGCCAATTCCCTGATCTATGTTAAGGGGGAGGGGATCGTGCTGAACGAACCGTCGGTGGTGGCCATCGAGCGCTCCACCGGCCGGATCAAGGGCATCGGACTCGAAGCCAAGCGGATGCTGGGCCGAACCCCGGACGGGATCATCGCCGTGCGGCCCCTGAAGGACGGCGTGATCGCCGACTTCGACGTGACCGAGAAGATGCTCCGCTACTTCCTCAAGACCATCATCGACAAGCACTTCTTCCGGGTGAAGCCGAGAGTGATCGTGTGCGTCCCCTCCGGGATCACCGAGGTGGAACGGCGCGCGGTGCGGGACAGCACCGAGACCGCCGGGGCCAAGCAGGTCCTGATGGTCGCCGAGCCGATGGCCGCTGCGATCGGGGTCGGGCTCCCGGTCGAGACCCCCACCGGCAACATGGTGATCGATATCGGGGGCGGGACGACCGAGATCGCGGTCATCGCGCTGTCGGGCATCGTGTGCGACACCTCGATCCGCACCGGCGGCGACGAGCTCGATCAGGCCATCGTGCAGTTCATGCGGAAGACCTACAACCTGCTGGTCGGCGAGCCCACGGCCGAGGCGATCAAGATCAAGATCGGCTCAGCCTGGCCCACGGGCGAAGAGCGGGAGATGGAGGTCAAGGGCCGCGACCTGGTGTCCGGGATCCCGAAGACCGTGCGAGTCCACTCGAGTGAAATCCGCGAGGCGGTGCAGGAACCGGTGCAGCAGATTGTCGATGCGGTCCGCCGGGCGCTGGAGATCACTCCACCGGAGTTGTCGAGTGACATTGTCGATCGGGGGATCGTGATGACCGGGGGCGGGGCCCTCATCCGAGGTCTCGATCTGCTGCTGTCCCACGAAACCGGCTTGCCGATCCACGTGGATGAGGACCCGCTCACCTGCGTGGTCCGCGGGAGTGGCCGGATCCTCGACGAGTTCGAGAAGTATCGCAACGTGCTCACCACCTGACTTCTGATGTCCCGCTCCGCCGCCCGGCCCACCACACGGCGGGACACGGTGCTCTTCCTGGGCTGCGTGGTGCTGTCACTCTTCCTCCTCGCCGTACCCGAACACTGGACTGGGCCGTTGACCGGCACCGTCCGGGAGACCGCGCTCCGCCCGCTGCTGTGGCTTCAGCGGCGCGGAGAAGAGGGGCGGACCAGTCGGACTCGACTGCAGGAGGTCGTGGCCGAGCGGGACGCGGCGGCCATCAGGGCCCGGACGGCCGACGACCTCGAGCGGGAGAACGCCGCGCTCCGCGGGCTGCTCGGGCTTCAGGCGCGATTGCCCGATACCTTCCTGGCCGCCGACATCCTCCACCAACCTCTCCCCACCGACGGTCGTACCCTGTTGCTCAGCATCGGTCGCGCGGCTGGCGCCGCGCCGTTCCAGCCGGTGATTACCCCGTCCGGACTGGTCGGGGTGCTGGTCCGGGTCGAAGCCGGGTCAAGCGTGGCGCACACCTGGGCTCATCCTGAGTTCCGGGCCAGCGCCGTCACCGCCCAGGGCGAGGTGCTCGGCATCGTCGCGCCGACTGCGGATGAT
>CAYINH010000224.1:0-5044 GCA_964364615.1 uncultured Gemmatimonadaceae bacterium | reverse complement strand
GTAAACCGAACTGCCGCCCCAGTAGCCACAGCTGAAGCAGGAGGCGCCGTAGTAGTACGGGTCATAGCCGTAGTACGAGTCATACCCGGGAGACCACCAGATGGGACGGACCAGGGCTCGCGATACCTTGCGGGCCGGACCCTCAACCCAGTAGTCGAGAACGTCATAGTCGAAGCCCTGCGATGAAACGACCCGCTGCACCAGGGTCGTCATGTCGGCTTCGGGATCCTCGGTCTCCACCGCGATCCGAAGCGCCTGGTAGTTCCACTCCCCACCCTCCCGGAAGGCATCCAACCGGAACGGGTCGGTCGCCAGGGCCGCGTAGACCAGCCCTGCCCCGCCGTATGGCTCGGCAAGGAAGCTCTGGTCGGCACCAAGATCGCGCAGTTCGTACCGTCGGCCGGCCTGCACCGCGCCGTCGTCGGACGGATCAAGCGGGAAAAGAACCCGCAACTGCCCTTCCGCATCGAATCGCAGTACCAGCAGGTAGCCAGACGTCCCCGTTTCGACCTGGACCCGCACCGGCCGCCCGGGTTCGAACTGGCGGTTGTTGCTGATCCACAGCTGGATGGCGGGAGCGGGCGCAGCGGTTGCCTCGGGGCCTGACACTGGCACGGAGGCCAGTGTGATGGCAGAGAGAATCGTGATCAACATACAGGCCTCCTTCGGGGTCGAGCGGACGGCTGGTCCCTGTATCACCAGAACCGTGCCAGGACATTCGCCAAGCCTGATTGAGATAAGTTATTTCATTTCAATAACTTACCAACTGGTCATCCGGCGTGGAATTGTCCGGTCGAGGTGACAGGTGTCCTCAGGGAGGACAGACTCATCGGGTTCCGGTCCCGGGCCTCCGATGCCAGTACATTCGCATTTCCGTCACCTTCCCGCCACTGGTCTCACAGAAAATCGCTCCCCAGGCCTCCACCCACTCACCGGTCCTGCGGCGGCGGAACACCGCTTTGAACTCGGTTGAGAACCAGGGACCGACGGCAAAGATCTCCCCGGTCGAGACGGTGATCTCCGACTGATGGTAGGGTACGTCGGCCCACCAGCGCCGGATCGCCCCGGCGCCGACCAGTGGGGAGGAGAACGGGGTTTCCAGAAAGACTGCCTCCTCGCCGAAGACAGACATGATCTCGTCGACCTTGGCCCGGGACCAGCCCTTGGCCAGAGTGTCCATCAGTTCGCGCCCGAGGGCGAGGATGTCGGGGGGGCTCATTGGGTGGTAGAATACACCGAACCGGAGGAACCTGATGACTGATTTGCGCCAAGCGACCGTTCAGATGCTCGAAGCCTCGGCCCGCGAATTCCAGGAGCGCGCCGCGCGGATTGGTGCGGACCTGTGGGACCGGGTCCCCGGGTCGGGCGGATGGTCGCCTGCTCAGCTGGCCGAACACCTGGCCCTCGTGGAGGCGAGTTGCGCCAAGGTACTGCCGCGGAAGCTGTTCGCGGCGCCCGCCGCAGAGGAAATCCTGCTGGTCACCAGAACCCGCGAAGCGGGGCTGGCCGGCTGGTGGGAGACGGAGACGAAGCGGGTTGCCCCGAACTTCGTGGCGCCGGCCACGACCTGGCCGGACGTGGAAGGCACCTTGGTGGCGTTCGACACCCACCGGGCGGCCAACATTGAGACCTATCGGCATGCGCCGGAGGATCTCAGAGCATACGCCCTGCCCCACCCGATCCTGGGGCCGCTGGATGGCTACCAGTGGGCGGTGTTTCTCTCCGAGCACCTGCGGCGGCATCTCCGCCAACTCGATCAGATCCTTCAGAACCTCGGCGTCACAGCCCTGTCGGAAGGTCGGGCCGCACGCACATGATGAGCCCCGCCATCGCGTGAGCCACCACCTGCTCGCCCCCGTCGTGACGGACGGTGAGCGGGCCGTTGAAGGGCTCTCTCCGCACGACGGTCACCGGTGCCCCTGGAGTCAGCCCAGACGCCCCGATGTACCGCAGATGGTCGGCCTGGCGGGTCATCACCCGATGCACCTGCACGGTCTCCCCGTCCGGGACGTCACAGAGCGGGGTGTAGCTCAACTCGGCGATCCGCCCCTGGGCATCCGGAATCGGATCTCCGTGGGGGTCGAACTGGGGGCTGCCCAGCGCCTCCGCCATCCGCTCGATCAGGGTATCCGAGACCGCGTGTTCCAGCCGCTCCGCCTCGTCGTGGACCGAATCCCAGGTATAGTCCAGCTGATCCACCAGGTACGCCTCGATGATCCGGTGGCGACGCACCATCTTGAGGGCCGCCCGGCGACCCGCTTCGGTCAGTGCCACCCCCTGGTACGGCACGTGGTTGAGCAGTCCCTGCTCGGAGAGCCGGCGGATCATCCCGCTCACCGAGGGCGGGGCCACGTCCAGTGATTCGGCCAGCGCGCTGGTGGAGGCCGACTCGCCATGCTGGGTAAGCGAGTACACCGCCTTGAGGTAGTCCTCCACCGAACGGGAGAGGTTCCGGGAGTCGGGAATGGCGTTCACGAGAGTTCCGCCGGAAGAGGTTGAGCCGGAAGGATGGCCCGGCGCCGCATGGCCCGCAATCCGTTGGCGATCACCACCAGCGAGGCCCCGGTGTCGGCCGCGACTGCCATCCAGAGAGTCGCCACGCCGGCCACCGCGAGCACCAGAAAGACGGCCTTTGTCAGCAGGGCAAACGCCACGTTCTGCTTGATGATAGCCACGGTGGCCCGGGACCGCGCGATGGTGCCCGCCACCTGATCGAGGTCGTCGCCCATCAGCACGATGTCGGCGGTCTCCAGCGCCACATGGGTCCCGGCCGCACCCATCGCAATCCCCACGTTCGCCGTGGCCAGCGCCGGCGCATCGTTGATCCCGTCCCCGACCACCGCGACCTGGACGCCAGCGGCACGTAACCTGGTGACCACCTCCTGCTTCTCCGCCGGGAGCAGTGAGGCATACACCCGGTCGATCCCAACCTCCCGACCCACCCGTTCGGCCGCGCCGGGGTTGTCGCCGGTCAGCAGCAGGATCTGGTCCACTCCCGCATCGCGGAGAGCCCGGATTGCGGCCGCCGCCCCGGGCCTGGGCTGGTCCGCGATCCCGATGACGCCGAGGGCGGTTTCGGCGGTGGTGAGGAGCACCGCCGTGCGACCCTCCCGCTCCAGAGTTTCGATCTGCTGGTGGGCCCCATCGTGACAATTGCCGAGCGCCTCACAGACCCGGACGTTCCCGACGTAGAGCTGTCGCCCCTCCACCAGGCCGCCGGCGCCCTGCCCCGGGGTCGCGCTGAACTCGGCGACGTCGGGGATCGCCAGCCCCCGGTCCTCGGCCGCCCGGACGATCGCCGCGGCCACCGGGTGCTCGGAGCGGCGTTCGATCCCGGCCGCGAGCCGGAGCACCTCCGCTTCACTGAAGCCCCCGATTCCACTCACGCTGGTGACGACCGGCCGTCCCGCGGTGAGGGTGCCGGTCTTGTCGAACGCCACCGTGGTTACCCGCCCGGCGGCTTCCAGCTGGCTGCCTCCCTTGATCAGCACTCCGTCCCGGGCGGCGCCAGCCAGGCCACTCACGATGGTGACCGGGGTCGAGATCACCAGGGCGCAGGGACAGGCGACGACCAGCAGGGTCAGCGCCCGATGCAGCCAGGTCATCCAGAGGGCGTCCGCCAGCAGCGGCGGGAGCACCGCAACCAGCAGGCTGAGCCCGACGACGGCCGGGGTATAGACCTGGGCAAATCGGTCCACAAACGTCTGAGTGGGAGCCCGCGAGGCCTGAGCGGACTCGACCGCGTGGAGGATATGGGCCAGGGTGGTGTCGTCGGCGAAATGGGTGACCCGCACCTCAAGTCCGCCGTGGGCGTTGATCGACCCCGCGAAGACTTCGGCTCCGGTCTCCTTTTCCACCGGCAGTGACTCCCCGGTGATGGGCGACTGGTCCACCGCGCTTCGCCCGGTCACCACCACGCCGTCGAGGGCGATCCGCTCGCCGGGCCGGACGATCATGAGCTCCCCGATCTCGATCTGGTCCACCGGAACGGTCACATCGACCGCTCCCCGGCGGACCAGCGCTTCCCGGGGTGCCAGGCGGACCAGGGCACTGATGGCCCGACGGGCCCGGCCCATGGCGTATCCCTCGAGCAGCTGCGCCACCGCAAAGAGGAACATGGCCGACCCGGCCTCGGCCCACTCCCCGATCACCGCCGCGCCGATCGCGGCCAGGGTCATCAGGAAGTTGATGTCGAGTGCACCGGCCCGGAGGGCGTGCCAACCCCGCGGCGCGACATACCACCCACCGGTCACCACCGCCGCCGCCAGGAACGGGACCGGATTGAGGGAGGCCCCGGTCCAGCCCAGCAGGAGGCCGGTGCCGAGGAGGGACCCGGACGCTATGGCGGCCAGCTGACGGCCCACCGGTCGGCGGGTCTCGGCTTCATCGGGGGTGACCACCGCGTATCCCGCCCGCTTGATGGCCCGACGGACATCGTTCTCGGGACGACCGCCCTCCCGGGCCACCCGAACCGTGCCCCGCATCACATCCACCGAAACCTCGGTGACGCCGTCGAGACTGCTGACGGCCCGCTCGATGGCGGCCGCGCAGCCGGCGCAGTCTACCCCGGAGACCCTGAGTTCCCGGACGGTCGCTGCGGCGATGGCGTCAGACCCGCTCTTCAACATGCTCGAATCCGTCGGCCAGCAGCCGTTCAATGTGGGCATCGTCGAGCCGGTAGAACGTCGTCTTGTGTTCTCGACGGCTACGCACCAGTCGGAGCTGTCGGAGAATCCGGAGCGAATGGGACGCGGCGGATTGGCTCACCCCGACGGCGGCCGCGAGATCACAGACGCAGAGTTCCTGCTCGGCCAAGGCATGGACCAATCGGATCCGGGTCGGATCCCCGAGGGCCTTGAATGTCTCGGCCAACAGCAGCACCTCCTCGGCAGGCTTCATCCGGGCACGGGCCCGGCGCACCTTGGCCAGATCGGTCACCTTGAGATCACCCAGTTCTTGGTCGGACAGCTTGGCTGACAGTTTCGTCACAACGTGGGGGGGGGGGGGGGGGGGGGGGGGGGGGGGGGGGGGGGGGGGGGGGGGG
>CAYINH010000223.1:0-5081 GCA_964364615.1 uncultured Gemmatimonadaceae bacterium | reverse complement strand
GAGTCGAACTACACCACCTGGCGCCTCGCGCGCATGAACCTCGCCATCCGCGGCACAATTGATCCCCTCGCCAAAAGTGCCACAACCGGTGGCACTTTTGCTGGAGCCGCTCCTCTGGTCGGTGCCCTGGGCGCACCACGTCATTCTCATGGACAAGGTTCCCGAGCTTTCCACACGCCGCTGGTACATGGCGCAGACGCTCGCCAACGGCTGGAGCCGCGACGTCCTCGCCCTTCAGATCGAGGCCCGTTCCCACGCCCGGCACGGCAAGGCCGTCTCCAACTTCGCCGCCCTGCTCCCCGCGCCGCAGTCGGACCTCGCGCAGCAAGCGCTCAAGGATCCCTACATCTTCGACTTCCTCACTCTCACCGAGCCATTCCAGGAACGCGAGGCTCGACGGGTGGCCGTCTCCCTTCCTGCGGACTTCCACGAACAAGGGGCAACGATCGCCGTTCTCGACGACGGCGAAGGCATGAACGCTGGAGGGCTTAAACAGCACTGGCTCATTGGCAAGAGCCTCAAGCGGGACTTGACCAAACTACCGCTGGGCCGGCAGCAGATAGGCAAGTTCGGTATCGGCAAGCTCGCGACCTACGTCCTCGCCAACCGTCTGACCCACATCTCTAAGGCGGGGGGCAAGTACTACTCGACTTCGATGAACTTCAAGACCGTCGACGACAGGGGAGACGAGGAAGTAGAGCCGAAGACTCCGATCAAGATCAGCCTCCGCGAGCTTACGGAGGATCAGACCAAGCAAGCGTTGAAAGATTGGACAGGCGTAGCCGCGTTTCAGAACTGCGGGCTAAGGCTGTTCGGCACGGGAGCCGAGAAGTCATGGACTTTCGCGATCCTGTCTGACCTCAAGAACAAGGTCCACGAGATTCGGCGGGGCAGACTGGAGTGGGTGCTGCGCACCGCCCTTCCTCTGCGTGACGACTTTTCGATCTATCTGGATGGCGCCAAGCTTGAGTCCAGCAGTGCTAATCCGGCCTTGTAACTGACGAGGGCCTAACTGCTTCGGCCGCCGCGATTCTATTCTATGCCTGGATTCGCGGCGGCCTCAGCAGGCCGTCGCAGCTGAAGGCCAGCGCGTTAGCCAGAAGCGCCTGGTGCTCAATCGAAAAGCCCTCCGGGCATTCTTCCGTGCCAAGTGTCTCCTCACAACCTTTCTGAAGATTGACCATAGTCGCGATGCCCGGACGCCGAGATCCTCTTTCCCCTGAGGCACGTTCCGTGCTCATGGCAAAGGTACGGAGCCGAGGGAACGAGTCTACCGAAGGGACCGTTGCTGGCACCCTAAGGATCTGTGAATCAATAACTGAGTGGATCCTGAGAAGCTGGTGCGCTCGAAGGGCAAGGCCAAGGCGACGGTGGCCCGGAAGCTGAGCTGTTACCTGTACTGGTGTCTGAAGGAGGGGTGGAGCTACGAGGCGTGGCTCCGCCAGCACGACAAGCTGGAGGTGCGCGCGGTGCAAGCGCTGGGATCCGCCGCGTAGTCCACGGCGCCCCGGTAACCCGAATGGGCCACCTCCTTCGAACCAAGCTCCTGGACTGTGGCGTCCGGAGAGGCGCGTGAAGCCGGCTTCGTGCCGCGCTTGAGGCTGAGGGAGCGGCCGGCGTATTCGGTGGGTGCAGGACCAGGGCGGCCCGGCCGTCCCGCGGGGTACATGTACCCATTGACAACCGCGCTTTCAGAGGCGCGCTTGCAGCTGGCGGGGGATGAGATAGGTCGGCGGTCGCCAGGTGAGTGAATCCCCCACGATGCCTTGCGCGGGGCTCACGATCTCCAGTCGTTCCGGCGTGACCACCACCAGCAGGTAGTCCCGCTCCCGGTCGGGATAGAACGCCGCCCACTCGGGCTTCCAGCGTCGCTGCTTCTCGACCGGATCATTCACCAGGCGCGCCCGCCCACGGAGTGTGACATAGCCAAGGTGCTGGGTCGAGAAGTAGTACAGCGTGACGCGAGGGTCGCGAGTGATCTCGGCCACCTTGCGAGTCCGGGGGTTGGTGGCGAACCAGACCACCATGGCGTCATCCGGAGCGAAGGGGTCTATGGTTCGGGCCTGAGCGGCGCCGGTCGAGTCGACGGTGATCAGCGCCGCGTAGCGGGCCGAGGTCATCAGTTCCCGGGCAACGCTCCGGAGTCGGGCCGGTTCGCTGCTCTCCGACTGAGCCACCAGGATCGTGGTCGGCCAGAGGGTCAGGCCGAGCAACAGGACGCAGGTGCTTCGAAACGCTGTCGTCATGAGAGATCCCTCCCCGTCCATTCGCAGATCATCAGGTTGTCACCAGAACATGCCAGTCGGCAGTGAGTCCGTCAGGTGGCCTGCCCAGCACCAGGGCCGCCGTACTCCAGGCATCCGCCAGGCGGGCCGATGGACCCAGCACCACCGCTCGGCGGGGCGCCGGGACCGGTCGCCCAGTGCGGGGGTCGAGCGTGGGGTGCGGGTTGTCCACCCAGGCGACCGAGACCGACATCGCCCGGTCGGTGAGGACGATCGAAGCCTCGACATCGTGCTCAGCACCTGTGCTGCCGGCCCGAGCAACCCGTACCGTCCAGCCATCGCGGTCCGGCGGGATCCCGATCCCGAGCGCACTGCTGGTGCCGCCGTGCAGAAAGGCGCTTTGCACACCGCCGACCCGCAACACCGCCGCCGCTTGGTCGAGCGCGTGCCCTTTGGCGATCCCGCCGAAGTCCAGCATCACCCCGAACCTGGTGGCCGTGACGGTCTGTCGGTTGGGGTCCAGGGTCAGCGCGTCGAACCCGGTGCCGAGCGCCGGATCGAAGGCGCCGGCCGACTGTTGCCAGACCAACCGGGCGTCCTGGAAGAGGGCAAAGCATTCTCTGTCGAGCGGGATCGGAGTGCCGGCGGGTGTCATTGCGAGACGAGAAGGAAGTCCGCCGGGCGCGAATCGGTTGAACAGGTCGTGGGCAATCCGGATTTCATCGAGTGCCGCCTCACCCAGGGCCCGGAGCGGGACCGGGTCGCCCTGGTCGGCAATGACCAGCTCGAACCGCGTCCCCATGGCCTCCGTGGCGAATCGGATCAGAGCCGCTTGACCTTCCGCTTGACCGGGTCGTAGCCGAAGGCGCCGCCCTCCCACATCGAGCGGGCCGCCAGGTCAACGATCACCATCACCTTGGTCCCCAGTTCGACCGGGCTGGGGGCGGGCTCCCGGGTCCGGATGCACTCGAGCCACCGCAGCCGGAGCGCATCCTGGTCGTCGCCGTGGTCCTCGCCGACGATGGTCTGCTCCTCCACCTCCTCGGCAAAGAGTCGCTCGGGCCGGAGGATCGCGTTCCGGCCCCCCAGGTAGAAGTTGCCCTTGTGACCCCGGATCATGGTCTCCAGCCCGACCTCATTGCCGGTGGAGCCGGCCACAATCATGGTGTGCTCGTTCTCGAACTCGATCGTCAGGTTGACCTGGTCGTGGTTCTCCATCGCCTTGTCGATGTAGTGACCGCCCGCCCCGGTGACCCGGATTGGCCAGCCCAGATCCATGCACGCCAGCAACGGGGTAATCCGATGGACCAGGAGGTCCCCGATGATGCCGGTGGAGTAGCGCTTGTAGCGCCGCCACCGGGCGTACACCTCCGGGCTCCAGGGGGCCTTACCCGAGGGACCGCACCAGGCGTCCCAGTCGAGGTTGACCCCCGGCTGCCACTCGGGGTCAATCGCGTAGTAGAGCCACTCGCCCTCCTTGGAGTTCCGGCAGTAGCTGGTCTGACTCCAGACCGGTTTGCCAATCTTCCCGTCCGCGATCCATTGCCGGGCGTTGCGGTAGCTCGGTGTCATGACATACTGGGTGCCGACGTTGACGATCCGATCGGGGTGCTTGCGCTGGACGTCCCACAGCCGGAGGGCAGCCTTGAGATCGTAGGTCATCGGCTTTTCGACGTAGACATCCTTGCCGGCCAGGATCGCATCCTCCGCGATCTTCGCGTGCCAGTGCTCCGGCGCGGCGATCAGCACCCCATGGAGGTCGGGACGCTTGAGCAACTCGCGGTAGTCCCGGTAGCTGTCCATGGTCCCGGGTCCCTGAACCGCTTCGGCCTTTTCCTTGGCCTGAGCCACCCGCTTGTCACAGACGTCTGCCCCGGCCGCCACCACCATGTTGGTCCGACCTTCCTGGGCGGCCTTCACGAAGGCCTCGAGGTGCCCGGTGCCCATTCCGCCGGTGCCGATGATACCGATCCGGACCGGGTCATCGGGACCGAGCGGGGCCCGGGGGAGTCCTTCCGGGACCGGCTCGGGGTCGAAGCTGACCTCCGATCCGTGGGCCAGGCCCGGCGCCAGCCCGAGCGCGGCGGTCGCGGCGGCAGTGCGCTGGAGAAAATCTCGGCGGGAGGTGTCTGTCATGGGGAAATCACCCGTTGGGGTAGTGGGAAGCCAGTTGGTCCCGCACCCGCTGCAGCAGCTGGAGGGTGCGGGTGATGCCCTCGCGTTCGGGGAGCCGGTCTCCCTCGTACTCGATCCCCACCCAGCTGCGGTAGCCGGCGTCGAGCACGGTGCGCATCAGTCGGAGGTAGTCCTTGGCGGTCTCATTGCCCTGGTCATCGAAGTCGTGTGACTTGGCGCTCACGGCCTTGGCGAACGGCATCAGCTCGGCGACCCCCTGGTAGCGGTCGTAGTCGTAGAAGTTGCCGAAGTCCGGGAGGGTGCCGCAGCGGGGGTGATCCACCAGGCGCATCACCCCGGCCAGCCACTGGCCGTTGGAGCTCAAGCCGCCGTGATTCTCCACGATCACGTTGATCCCGTGCCGGTCGCCGTACTCGCACAGCCGGCGGAGCCCGTCGGCGGCGAGTTTCTGCTGTTCCTCGAAGGTGCCATCGCTGGCCGCGTTGACCCGGATATGCGCGCAGCCCAGCACCGCAGCGGCGTCAACCCACTTGAAGTGATTGGCGACCGCCTGGGTCCTGAGGGCGGGGTCGGGGTCCCCCAGCCGTCCTTCGCCATCGCACATGATCAGGTGCTGGGTGATGGCATGGTCGGCGGCCCGTTGGTTCATGGTGGCCAGGTAGCCGGCGTCGCGGGCCTTGTCCTTGAAGAAGCTGTTGACGTACTCGATCGCGTCGAGGT
>CAYINH010000222.1:0-5082 GCA_964364615.1 uncultured Gemmatimonadaceae bacterium | reverse complement strand
GAAGGCTCAGTAAACTGGATCCCCCTCGTGTCTCAAACTCCTTGACAGGTTCCGCGCCGGCAGTTCCGCGTGGCGAACACACAGGAGGACTTCGAGCGGTTGGTGAGCTTCCTGCGCACCCAGCCCCCGCCGGTGCGCATCGCCTTCGAGCCCACGGGCATGTACCATCGGCCGTTGGCCTATCGCCTGGTCACCGCGGGCTTCGAGGTCGTCCTGGTCTCCTCGCTGGCCTGCTGCCGGTATCGCGAGGCCCGCTACACCTCCTGGGACAAGAATGACCCGAAAGATGCCCAGGTCATTCTGGAGCTGCTGCGGCAGGGGCTCACGATGCGCTACGTGGATCCGCTGCTCGCCGAGTGGCATGATATCCAAGAGGTGGCCAAGACCTACTGGCAGGTCACCTTGGCACGCACCCGGGTACGGCACAGCCTGCTCACCCACTTCCTGCCGATCTATTGGCCCGAATTCGCGCGCTATTGGCGCTCCGCGCGCAGCGAGCAGTTCCTCGCGATGCTGCTGGCGTATCCGACACCCGGGTCGATCACGGCCGAGCCGCTGGACGCCTTTGTCTCCGCCGCCTGGCCGATTGCCGGGCGCAAGGTCGCCAAGCGGGCGTGGCTCACCGGCGTGTATGAGCTCGCCCAGCATTCCGTGGCGCTCCCCGTTGCCCCGGAGAGTCCCGCGGTTGCGACCTTCCGCCTGCGCGTACAAAGCTTTCTCGACCTGTCGGTCCAGCGGACCGCCTTGGAGCGCTGGGCCGAAACCCTGCTCGGTGAGCACCCGGACTACCACCTCTTGCAGACCATTCCCGGCATTGGCCCGGTGTTCGCCTTGACGATTCTGGCCGAAGCGGGGGACCTCCGCCGATTCACGCATCACCGGCAGTTCCTCAAATTCTGCGGCCTCGATCTCGCCAAGAGTCAATCCGGGACCAGCCGGGGGCACGAGCAGCTCTCCAAGCGGGGCAATAGTCGGCTGCGGTGTGCCTTCTGGTTCGCCGGGCGGACGGCGGTCCGCACCCGGGAGCACTCCGTCCGGGACAAGTTCGAACGCTATATCGCGCCCGAGCCCTTCAGCGCCGACCGCCGCCGCAAGGCCTACACCGCGATCGCCGCCAAGATGGCGCGCATCGCGTATGCCGTCGTCAAGACCGGGCATCCGTACCGAGGCTACTTCGAGCACGACCTTCCCCGTGGATCGATCCCGTTCAATCGGGCCGTCGAGGCGCCTGCGACCTCGTAGATAATGTGCGGACCTTCCACGGGACCCTTATGCTGTGTGAAGAGTAGGGAGCGCACCGCCCCTCGGGGCGCTGACGCTATGTGAGCCACTATGGTCAGCAGGGGATTCGTGCGACGTGGAAGACCGCGGGGGACGTCGGGCCCGGCGACGCAGCCCGGTCGGATGGCTGGAATCGGTGCGCCACGACCGCACCCGCCTCAGCGTGTTCACCCCGCCCACTTGACACGGGATGTAGAGCGTTGTCGGCGGTGATGGTGTGCACCGGTCGGGGCTGGGCCCGGATCAGCTGGGCGGCCCGCGCATTGACCGCGGTGGACCGGCGGATGGGGAGCTGGCCGATCGCGACATAGCCGGTTTTGCGCTCGACCATGGTAAAGATGCAGGGCCCGGCCTGGCCGGCCCCGAGCACGGTGTCGGCCTCCCAATGGCCGATGCGGGTCCGGGCCTCCGCCGCATGAGGCCGAGTGCTGATCGGCCGTTTCCCGGCCAGGCGGCCGCGGCTGTCGTAGGCGCCGTAGCGTTTGCGCCGTTGCTTCTGGGACCCACGCAGGTGGGTATAGAGTGTCCCGCCTCGCCGTTTGTCGGCCCAGCTGTAGCAGTAAATGGTTTCGTGACTGATCTGCAGCCGTCCCTCGCGTCGGAAACGCCCGGCGATTTGCTCCGGACTCCACAGCCGCTCCAGGCGTCGGATCACCAGCCGCCAGGCTGCCGGTCCGAACCGGCGATTGCGGCGGGAGCGCGACCGGCGGCCCCGGGTGTACCAGTCGGCGACCTAGGGCGATACGCCCCGTCGTGGGCGGTGCGGTTGTGCGCCAGCTCCCGGCCGATGGTGCTGCGGTGCCGGCCCATGAGCCGGGCGATGGCGGCGGGGGCGAGGCCCGGTTGCCGGAGCCGGCGCAGGGTATACCGTTCAGCGGCGGTGATCTGGTGGTAGCTCATGGCAGGCTTCCTTCTCTTGGCGGAGACTGAAGTCTACCAGCCGCCAGGTCACCGCTGCTGTTCCCTGGGGCTGTTGCACTTAACTTATGAATTCGGCCCCCCAAACAGAGCAGGCGGGCACTCCGGTGCCCGCCTACCTGACCAACCGGACCGTGTGACCGGCCCGCCGTATCAGGGCTGTTTGATCGGCCCCGGCGCCGCGATCTGTTTCATCAGGACGTCGTTCCAGTCACCCTCGGCGACGATGTGCCCTACCGCCCCCAGGAGCACGGCCTCAATCAGGTTGTGATTGACGTAGGCGTAGGTGCCGTTCTGCCGGAACTGGTAGAGCGCCGCCACCGCCGAACCGCCGGGGATGAACCAGGTCTCCTGGTCCGTCAGGGGGGGATCGTTGAAGGACCCGCCCTGCCAGAACAGGTCGGCGTGCCCGCCGATGATGTGCGGCCGGCTGTCGCGGTTGGCCTGTGAGTGTATGAAGAGCACCTTCTCGCCGACATTGACCTTGAGGGCGTTGTCGCCCGTCAGGGCACCCACCGCGCCGTTGAACACCACGTGGGTGGGGGTCAGGGTCTTCATGACCTCGATCATGTCATCCATGTCCACCCCGGCGGCGGGGTAGCTCTTGAACTTCCCGTCCTTGCCCCTGGGGATGTAGAAGTCCTGCTCCCCGATGTAGTAGGCCCGGTCGTATCGGACCGGGGCGCCGGTCGCGTCCTTGAGGCCGTCGCGGGGGAGAATCATCACCGCTCCGTTCATCCCCTTGACCACGTGATAGGGGATCATGGTGCCCCCCGGCGCACAGTGGTACACGAAGACCCCCGCCTTGGTCGCCTGCCAGCGGAGCACCACCTCCTGCCCCGGCGCCACATGGGTGAGCGAGCCACCTCCCATGGCACCAGTCGCGGCATGGAAGTCGACATTATGGACCAGCTTGTTGCCGGCCGGGTTGACCAGGGTGACCTCGAACCAGTCGTACTGGTGCCCGACCAGCATCGGGCCCGGCACGGTGCCACCGTAGGTGAAGGCCCAGACCTGGGTGCCGGCCGCGTCGAGCTGGATCAACTTCTCTTCGATGACGATCCGGACCTTGATCAGCTTCGGGGCCCCGTTGGCGACCTGGTCATGCACCGGAACCATCGGAGGGACCACCAACTGCTGTTCGACCACATCAGCCGACTCCAGGGGGAACCGGGAGTAGTCCGTTCCACCTGCGGTGCAGGCTGCCAGCCAGACCCCCAGGGCAGCCACCCCTCCACGCGGCACGACCTTCATCATCCAAATACCTCCAGGTGACAGGTTAACCCAGTGGGAAACTACCGCGGCTCGCCATTTCCTAGGGCCGGCCGCAGGATTGAGAAATTATTCACTAAATCATGATGATATGATGAATTCACGAATAACCCGGACGGGGCACTTGGGCCCCCGGGTCAGCAGATGCGCGGGAGCTGGTCGCCAGGGAGCATGTCCACCACCCGGGTCCCACCGATCCGGGTCCGGAGCACCACCAGGCCGGGGTGGCTCGGCACCACGGTGCCGGCGATCGTCGCGTTCCGTCCCAGCGGGTGGCTCTGAAGGACGGCGAGCGCCGGCTCCGCCGCCGCCGGTCCCACCACCGCCAGCAGAACCCCCTCGTTGGCCACGTAGAGCGGATCGAGACCCAGCATCTCGCACGCGGCGGCCACCGGGGCCGGAATGGTCAGCCCGGCCTCGGTCAGGGTGATGCCGACCCGCGAGGTCTGGGCGATCTCGGTCAACGCGCTGGCCACCCCTCCCCGCGTCGGGTCCCGGAGCACGTGCACCTCGGCACCGATCTCCTCCCGGAGACGGTCCACCAGCGGAACCAACGAGGCGGAGTCGGACTGGATTTCCGCCTCGAAGGCCAGACTTTCCCGGGCGGCCATGATCGCCATGCCATGGCAGGCGATCGGACCGCTGATCAGCACCACATCGCCGGCTCGCGCCTGATCGGGGGCGGGCCGGAACCCGGGGGTCAGCAGGCCGATCCCGGTGGTGTTGAGGTAGAGCCCGTCTGCCTTGCCTCGCTCTACCACCTTGGTGTCACCAGTGACCAGCAGCACGCCGGCCTCACTCGCCGCCCGGGCCATCGAGGCGAGAATGCGATCCAGCTGGTCGAGCGGCAGCCCCTCCTCCAGCACGAACCCGGCGGTCAGGTACCGGGGCCGTCCGCCCATCATCGCCAGGTCGTTGAGGGTACCGTGGACCGCCAGCGAGCCGATGTTCCCCCCGGGAAACTCGAGCGGGCTCACCACGAAGGTGTCGGTGGAAACCACCACCTGCCCCGCTCCGAGGTCGAGGACTGCGCCGTCCGCCAGGCGGTCAAGGATCTCGTTTTGGAAATGGGGAAGAAACCGATCTCGCAGCAGGGCGGCCGAGAGTTTTCCACCGGAGCCATGCCCGAGCTGGACGCTCTCGCTGACCACCGGGACTGGGCACGACGGCCCCTCGGCGAGGCGGACGGTCATGAGGTCTCCACCACCTCGATTGGCCGGAGTCGGCCATAGTTGTAATAGGCGGCGCAGGCGCCTTCACTGGAGACCATCGGCGCCCCGAGCGGGTGCTCCGGGGTGCATTCACCCCCGAAGGCCGGGCAGTCGCGGGGCTTGAGATGGCCGCGCAGCACATCCCCGGCCCGGCACGCGGCCGGCTCTTCCACCCGGATCTCCTCCAGCCCGAACCGCCGCTCGGCATCGAAACTGGCAAACTCGGGACGGAGCCCCAGGCCGCTCTGGGGAATCATCCCGATCCCGCGCCACTTGCGATCCACCAGCTGAAAGACCCGCTCGACCTGGGTCCGGGCCGGCGAGGTCCCCTCCCGGCGCACCGCCCGGACGTACTGATTCTCCACCTCATGGCGACCCTCCTCCAGCTGGGTCACCACCA
>CAYINH010000221.1:0-5096 GCA_964364615.1 uncultured Gemmatimonadaceae bacterium | reverse complement strand
ACCACATACTCCTTGCCCTCCGAGCGAACCAGCCCCTTGTCCCGGGCTGGCTTCCAGCCCCCCACCCGCACGAAATCCTGGTAACCCACGGTCTCCGCCCGGATGAATCCCCGCTCGAAGTCGGTGTGGATCACTCCGGCGGCGGCGGGAGCCTTGTCGCCGTTGTGGATGGTCCAGGCCCGCACTTCCTTCTCCCCGGCGGTGAAGTAGCTCCGGAGGCCCAGCAGGTGGTACGCGGCATGGATCAGCCGATCGAGGCCGGACTCGGTGACCCCGAGGGCCTCCAGAAACGGTCCCCGTTCCTCCTGGCTCAACTCGGCGAGTTCCATCTCCACCTTGGCCGAGAAAGGGACGATCTCGGCCTCCTCACGTGCAGCAACCACTGAGGCGGTCAGCTGATCCACCAGCCGGCTGGTCCCGGTCAGCTCTTCCTCGACGACGTTGGCGGCGTACAGGACGGGCTTGGTGGTCAGCAGGTTGAGGCTCCGGAGGACCGGTGCTTCCTCCGGGGTCGGCACGACGGTTCGGGCGGCGTGGCCCGAGCCCAGCGCCTCCAGGAGCCGCGGCAGCAGGGCGGCCTCGATCTTGGCCAGGGGCTCTCCTGCCCGGACCTGCCTGGCGACCCGATCGATCCGCCGTTCCACGGTGGCCAGATCGGCCAGACCCAGCTCGAGGTTGATCACCTCCCGGTCGCGGACCGGATCCACTGGACCCATCACGTGCTGGATGTCGTCGTCCTCGAAGCACCGCACCACGTGGACGATGGCATCGACCTCCCGGATGGTGGCCAGAAACTGATTGCCCAGCCCTTCACCCTGACTGGCCCCGGCCACCAGTCCGGCGATGTCGACGAACTCGACCACCGCCGGGACGGTCCGTTCCGGGTTGATGATGCGGGCCAGTACCGGAAGCCGCGGGTCGGGGACCTCGACAATTCCGGTGTTCGGCTCGATGGTGGCAAAGGGGTAGTTCGCCACCAGCGCCTGGGCCGAGGTGAGGGCGTTGAACAGGGTGGACTTACCGACGTTGGGAAGACCGACGATGCCGAGCCGCAGCATGGATTCAGACCAGAGAAGGGGGAAAACTCCGAGGGGCCGGTGGCCCGGCCCCTCGGGAGCAGATCAGCGAATCCAGTTCAGCTGTGGAGCTTCACGAACCAGGGAGCCAGCACCAGAGCCACAACGCTCATCAGCTTGATGAGGATGTTCATGGCCGGGCCCGAGGTGTCCTTGAAGGGATCGCCGACCGTATCGCCCACCACGGCGGCCTTGTGCGGTTCCGATCCCTTGCCCCCATGGGCACCGGCCTCGATGTACTTCTTGGCATTGTCCCAGGCCCCACCGGCATTGGCCATGAAGAGCGCCATCATGACGCCGGTGACCGTGGCGCCGGCCAGCAGGCCGCCGAGGGCCTCGACCCCGAGGGTCGCCCCAACCAGCACCGGGAGCACGATGGCCGAGACGCCCGGCACGATCATCTCCCGCAGCGCGGCCTTGGTGGAGATGTCGACGCACCGGGCGCTGTCGGGCTTGACGCCCTCCCGGCCCTCGAGCAGACCCGGAATCTCCCGGAACTGACGGCGCACCTCTTCGACCATGCCCTGCGCCGCCCGACCCACCGCGGTCATGGTCGTGGCGCCGATGAAGAACGGTATGGCACCGCCGAGGAAGAGTCCGATCACGACCATCGGGTCGATCAGGTTGAGCCCGACCTGATCCAACCCGACCGCCGCGGCATAGGCACTGAACAGGGCCAGGGCGGTCAGCGCCGCCGACCCGATCGCGAAGCCCTTGCCAATCGCGGCCGTGGTATTGCCCAGGGCGTCGAGCCCGTCGGTGATCTTCCGGACGTCCTTGCCCAAATGGCTCATTTCGGCTATTCCGCCGGCGTTGTCCGCAATCGGCCCGTAGGCGTCGACCGACATCGTCACCCCGACGGTGGCCAGCATCCCCACCGCGGCGATCGCGATTCCGTAGAGCCCGGCCACCTGGAAGGCGACGAACGTGGCGGAGCAGAGGAGCAGGACCGGGATGATGGTGCTCTCCATCCCGACCGCCAGGCCGGCGATGATGTTGGTGGCCGGGCCCGTCTCGGATGACTGCGCGATCCGGCGCACCGGGCCGGCGGCGGTGTAGTACTCGGTCGCCAGGCCGATCAGGATCCCCGCCACGGTGCCCGTCAGGACCGCCCAGAAGGGCCCCATCGCCGGGAGGGCGAGGCCGTCCGCGCCGGTCATCCCGAGCGGCATCATCCGGGTCAGGAAGAAGGCCATCACCAGAAAGATCCCGGCCCCGATGAAGGTGACCATCCGGAGGGCGTTGGCCGGGTCACCCTTGGCCAGGACGCGCATCACCAGCACCCCGACCAGCGAGGCCACCAGACCGGCCGCGATGTACGACATCGGCAGCAGCATGGCGGTGATCCGGTTGTCGTCGGGAATCAGCAGTGAGGTGGCGGCGAGCGCGATAGTGGCAATGACCGAGCCGACATAGCTCTCGAAGATGTCCGCACCCAGACCGGCCACGTCCCCCACGTTGTCGCCGACGTTGTCTGCGATGGTGGCCGGATTCCGCGGGTCATCTTCCGGAATCCCCGCTTCGACCTTGCCGACCAGGTCGGCGCCGACGTCGGCGGCCTTGGTGTAGATCCCGCCGCCCACCCTGGCGAAGAGGGCGATCGAGGAGGCGCCCATCGCGAATCCGGAGATGATCTCGGCAAATGCCCTCACATTGCCGACCAGCTCGTTCGCGCCGAGCACCAGGAAGACGAGGGCCAGGCCCGCGAGGCCCAATGAGGCCACGGCCAAGCCCATGACGGCGCCGCCCCCGAAGGCGGCCCGCAGCGCGGCGGCCTGCCCGGTGGCCCGGGCGGCCTCGGTGGTCCGGACATTGGCGGTGGTGGCTCCCTGCATCCCGATCCAACCGCTGGCGATCGAGCAGAGCCCACCCAGCACGTACGCCACGCCGGTCTTGGTGCCGACGGCCAGCCCCAGCAGGACCGCCACCAGGACCAGGAAGGGCAGCAGGTAGGAATACTCCCGGCGGAGGAAGGCCATGGCGCCAATGTGGATCTGGTCCGCCAGATCCCGCATCACGGCGCTGCCATCCGGCAGACGCCGAAGTTCCGTGAAGGTGAGGAAGACGGCGACCAGCCCGACAAGGCCGATGCCAAGGGCGTACAGGGGAAGGGAGTCGATCATGATCTTCTCAGGTTGTCGGTCAGCGGTTGAATCGGGTCATGGCGATCTCGATGCCGTCTTGGAGCCATCCCTCCACGGCCACGGCCATCCGGTCCATCTGTTCGTCGATCAGCGCCCGTTGCTCCGGCGGCGCCACGTCCAGCACATAGTCGGCCAGGTCATCGAGTCCCGGTGGCTTGGGACCCACTCCGATCCGGAGTCGAGCGTAGTCCTGGCGGGTCAGAGCGGCCTCGATGCTCTTGAGCCCGTTGTGGCCACCGGCGGACCCCGCCCCGCGGAGCCGGAACCGACCGGCATCGAGGGCCACCTCGTCCACCAGCACCAGCAGCTCGCTGGTGGGGTCCCAGCTGGCGGATGCACGAAGCGGGGCGAGTACCGCCCCGCTCCGGTTCATGTACGTCTGGGGCTTGACCAACCGGACCCTCCGGCCCGACCAGTTGCCCGTGGCGACCCGGCACCACCGCTCCCGCCGCCACGGACCCAAGTCCCATCGCCGGGCCAGATACTCCACCAGCCAGAAGCCCGCGTTGTGGCGGGTGTCCGCGTACTCCGGACCTGGATTGCCTAGGCCCAGGATGGTATGCAGGACCTACTCCTCGTCGGCTTCGTCTTCCGGCTTCGGCTTCCGGATGAGTTCCGGCTCCACCGGGGCAACCTCGGCCTCCACCACCGGGGCTTCCTCGACCCGCGGCGGCACCACCGTACAGACCGCCTGGTCAGGGTCGTTGAGGATCTTGGCGTTCGGGATCTGGATGTCGCGGACGAAGATGACCTCGCCGATTTCCATCAGGGTCACGTCGACGTCGATGTGATCCGGCATGTCGGCGGGGAAGACTTCGATCTCGATCCGGTGGAGGATGTGGTCGAGTACTCCGGCGAAGTTCCGGACCCCCGACGCGATTCCGGTCAGGTGGACCGGAACTTCGACGGTGATCTTCTCGTCCCCGCGGACCTCGTAGAGATCGACGTGCAGCAGGTTGGACGGACGAACCGGATCGCGCTGGACCTCGCGGATCAGCGCCTTGACCGGGTCCCGGCCGTCGACCGTGAGCTCGATCATCGCGGTGGAGGCACCGATCGAAGTCAGCAGACGCTCAAACGAGAGCGCGTCGAGTTCGAGCGCCTCAGGGGCCCGGTGGTGGCCGTAGACCACGGCGGGAAGCTTGCCGGCCCGGCGCAGGGACCGGGCGGCGCCCTTGCCGGCAGCGATCCGGGGGGTGGCGGTGACAGCCGTGTTCAGTGCCATGGTGTCCGTTCCTTCTCTTCGTTCAGTCGAACAGCGAACTCACCGAGAGGTCGCTGTGGGTATAACCAATCGCCTTGGCCAGCAGCGGGGCGATGGAGAGCACCTTCAGTTTCGCGAACTGCCGCTCCGGCGGGATGGCGATGGTGTTGGTGACTGCAACTTCCTCCACCGGCGCCTCGGACAACCGCTGGGCTGCGGGCCCCGACAGCAACGGGTGAGTGGCACAGATGAAGATCCGCTCCGCCCCCAACCGCTTCAGCGCGTGCACCGCTTCCACCATCGTGCCGCCGGTGTCGATCATGTCGTCCGGGATCAGACAATCCCGCCCCTCAACCTCGCCCACCACGTTGACCGCCTCGGCCTCGTTGGGTCCGATCCGCCGCTTGTCGATGATCGCCAGGGAGGCGTTCAGTCGCTTGGCGAATCCCCGAGCCATCTTGGCTGCGCCAACATCCGACGCCACCACCACCAGATCCTTGAACTCCTTCTGGCGGTAGTACGCCACGAACACCGGCGCGGCGTAGAGGTGGTCGACCGGCAGGTCGAAGAACCCCTGGAGCTGGTGCTGGTGAAAATCGATCGCCAGCACCCGGTCCGCGCCCATGGATACCAGGTTGGCCATCAGCTTCGCGCTGATGGCGACCCGCGGCT
>CAYINH010000220.1:0-5099 GCA_964364615.1 uncultured Gemmatimonadaceae bacterium | reverse complement strand
GGGGCCGCCGGGAAGGTGATTCGAAGCTGGTCGACGGTGAGCAGGGTCATGCGGTGCGTGGGTCGAGGGCCGACTGCAGCGCGTCCCCGACCAGGTTGGCTGCCAGCACGGTGATGACGATGGCGGCCCCCGGAAAGAGGCCGGCCCAGGGCGCGGAAAGCAGAACCGGTCGGGCTTCCAGGATCATCACCCCCCAGGATGGGGTGGGCGGCTGGATCCCGAGCCCGAGGAAGGAGAGGCCCGCTTCCAGCAGGATGACGTCGCCCAGTCCGAGTGTCGCGGCGACCAGCAGTGGCCCGGTCGCATTGGGCAGCAGATGGTGGAGGATGATCCGGGCCGGCGAGGCCCCGAGGGCTCGGGCGGCGAGCAGGTACGGTTCCCGTCGAAGGCGGAGGACCTCGCCCCGGACCAGGCGCGCCGTCTCGAGCCAGCCGGTAACGCCCAGTGCCACGATCAACGCCCCGACGGGAACCCGCTCCCACACCAGTACCAGGAGGAGCAGCAGGAAGATCCGCGGGATGGCGAGGGCGCCGTCCACCAGTCGGGTGAGGATGGTATCGATGAGGCCGCCGGCGTAGCCAGCCACCAGTCCGACCCCGGCGCCGAGGGTCATCGCCAGCGCCACCGCCAGGCCCGCGATCATCAGCGAGACCCGGCCGCCGGTGACCAGCCGGGCCAGCACATCGCGGTTGAGCTGGTCGGTGCCGAACAGGTGCCCGGTGCCTGGCGCCAGCGCGCCGGCGGCGGCATCGGGAATGGCGGCCGGGTCGGCCAGCCAGGGAGGCGCGAGCAGCACGATGACGGCCATGCTCAACAGCACCACCAGGCCGGTTCTCCCCCCGGGAGCGGTCCAGCTCTGCCGCAGGGCCTGTCGCAGCGGACCGATCACGGCTCGCGGATCCTCGGGTCGAGCAGCAGGTAGCCGACGTCGGTGATGACCCCGCCGAGTATCACCATCCCGCTGGCGAGAATCGCGGTCCCCATCAGCAGCGGATAGTCGCGGGCGGCAATCGCTTCGGCGGTGAGCGAGCCGATGCCCGGCCAGTTGAAGACATACTCCACGAAGACCGAGCCCGTCACCAGCATCGGGAGCCAGAGCCCGAACAGGGTCAACACCGGGAAGACGGCGTTCCGCCATGTGTGGCGCCACAGCACCCGGCGAGGGGACAGTCCGCGGGCGCGCGCGGCGCGGACAAAATCCTGGCGGAGCACCTGGAGCATCGCGCTCCGCTGGTAGCGCATCGTCCCACCAATGGTGACGAGCGCCAGGGTCAGGACCGGCAGAATGAGGTGGCGGATCAGGTCCACCGTGCGGATGCCCCAGGAGGCGTCGGCGGCCATCAGCGGGTCGCTCATCTGGGCGGCCGGGAGCAGGCCCCAGCGGTGGCTGATCAGGGCGATCAGCACCAGGCCGAGCCAGAACGACGGGGTCGCGTACCCGGCGAGAGAGAGTCGCGCCAGCCAGCGGTCGAGGCGTCGGCCGCGATGCATGGCTTGGAGGACCCCGAGCCAGACGCCGATGGTGAAGTTGAACAGCAGCACGGTCCCGCCCAGCAGCAGGGTCGCGGGAAGCCGGCTGATCAGGAGGGTTTCGACTCGATCCGGGTAGTGGGCGATGGAGAGGCCCAGTTCTCCGCGGGTCAGGCCGCGGAGCCAGGTGCCGAGTTGGGCGCCCAACGGCTGGTCGAGGCCGAAGCGGGCCTTGAGCATGGTGGTCTCTTCGGTACTGAGCGGGACGTCGCCCTCCAGCCGGGCGAGGGGATCGCCGGGGGTGGCCCGCATCAGGATGAAGAGCAGCAGGAGACTCGCCGCGAACGTCAGGGCGGCCTGGGCCAGTCGCCGCAGCAACCAGGCGATCACGTCACGGTGGGGTGAGGTCCCGCGGGATCTGTTGTCCGGGGGTGACCCGCCACCGCCAGAGCTGCGACCAGATGGCCTCCGGTCGGAGGTTGAGGTCGGCGTAGCGCCGGTGGACGATGACCCCGGTCACCGGGGCAAAGAGAAACACGGCTGGCGCATCGCTGGTGATGGTCCGGACCGCTTCGCGCCAGAGGGGCAGGGTGCCGTTCCGACTGGCCATCGCCAGGTCGATCAGCGAGTCGACCGCCGGGTTGCAGTACTGGGCCACGTTGGAGCCACCGCGACCGGCGCACGACCAGCTCTGGACCAGCCCGGCCGGGCTCGGGTCCATCACGGCCTGTGAGAAGTCGATCTCGAATTCTCCCTTGCCCCGCCGCTCGGCCCAGACCGGGCCGTCCAGTCGGACCAGTTCGAGCTGGACCCCGATCCGGCGGAACTGCTCCTGGATCTGCACGGCCATGTGGTTCCGCACCGCGCTGGTGCCGGGGAAGTTGAGCCGCAGGAGCAGTGGCTGGCCGTTCCGATCGAGGGTCCCATCGCCATCGGAGTCGCGCCACCCCCGCTGCGCCAGGAGCCGCTGCGCCGTCCGGGGGTCGTAGCTCGTGGCCCGGCCGTTCGGGTCCCTGATCCAGTGGAGCTGCGCCACCGGGCCTTCGGCCACCGAGCCGAAATCCCCCAGGGTGGCCCGCACCAGCTGGGCGCGGTCGAGGGCCATGGCCAGGGCGCGGCGCACGTCCCGGTCTGCCAGAATGGGATGGGGCTGCGAGCGATCGCCGTAGCTTCGCTGGTTGAACAGCAGGTACCCCACCCCAAAGGAGGGGAGCGGAACCAACCGGTATTCCGGACGGACCTGCAGCCTGGGCAGGGTGGTGGTGGGACTGCTGTTCTCGAGCGCGTCGGCGGTGCCATCCAGGATCAGGTTGAGCTGGGCTTCCGGGTCACGGGCCAGCAGGATGACCACCCGGTCGATCCTGGGACGCCCGAGAAAGAAGTCCTGGTTTGCCGCCAGCACCGTCTGTCGGCCGGCGTCCCGGCGCACCCAGCGATAGGCTCCGCTCCCGACCGGTGCCGCGGCATACGCCGAGGTGGCGATCTGGTCGTTGGGAATGGAGTCGAGCAGGTGGGCGGGCAGCGGCTGGATATGCCAGACCGCGTCATAGAGTTGCTCGCCATAGACCTTCGAGAACCGGATCACGACCCGCTGGCTGCCCTCCGCCGTGACGCTGGCCAGGTTGCGCAGCAGCAGGGCGTGCGACGGGTCGATCGCCCGATCCCGCCCCCGCCCGAAGGCGAACACGACATCGTTGGCGGTGACGGGGCGGCCATCGTGCCAGCGGGCCCGCGGGTCCAGTTCGAACGCCAGGGTCAGGGAGTCGCGTCGGATGAAGGACCTCGCCAGCTCGGGGACGAATCCCCGGTCGCCGGCGGTCACCAGCTCGGGCCCGACCCGCATCAGTCGGAGGAAGAGGAGGTCCGCGACGTCCTGATTTGCCTTGCCCCGCGCCAGAGTGGGGATCGGCAGGGTGGCTTCCTGCCCAAAGACGATGACCATGGTGCCATGGTCATTCTGTCGCTGAGCCGGGGCCGTGGACCACAGCAGGGGGCACAGCGCCAGCGCGAGCCAGGTCCGGCGCATCTTGCATCCTCTCGTGGTGGGACTGCTCAAAGATAAGACGTCCCGCGACTGGCGGGCAGGATCAGCGTGCCCAGGTCCAGGCGTCGCTCCTGAACAGGGCCTGATAGGCCTCGGCGCCGGCCTCCACCGCCAGCTGATCGATCGGCTCCCAGGTGTCGCTCCACTCGGCCGCCGCGTCCCGGATCGCTGCCGCGGCCTCCGCGAACTCGACCCGGCGGCCCAGGAGCGCGCTGAGGGGCGCTTCCGGGGCCGGGAGAATCTCGCTGCCCGCCAGCTGGTGGACCATCCGCTGGTCGTCCTCCAGCAGGAGCGCGCCGTGCTGCAGCAGTCCTCCGTCTCCGCGGACCTGGGCGCTGCCCAGCACCTTTCGGCCCGAGACCACCAGTTCGCCACCGACCGGAGCCGCGAAGCAGGCGCCGTCCGATGGAGTCGGGATCCGGCCCGGAGGGGCGGCCAGCGTGACCGGGGCCCCGAGGCCCCGCACCGCGTTCCCGAGCATTTCATGAATCCGTTGGTAGGCCGCCAGCAGGCTGCCAAAACTGTTCGGTGCGGCCACGGCGTAGGTCAGCTCCCGGGCGTGCCAGACGGCTCGTCCTCCGGTCGGGCGACGGACGCAGTCGATCCCGAGCGCCTCGATCCGCTCACGACCGTACCGCGTGAGGACCGGCTCGTGCCGCCCGAAGGAGAGGCAATGGGGGTCCCAGCGGTAGAGCCGGAGCAGGCACGAACCCTCCGCGATCGCGAGATCGAGGAGGGCTCGGTCGATCGCCATGTTGTGCCAGCCGGGCCTGGCGGTCTGATCGAGCCAGAACCGCCAGCGCAGAGGGGGCTCAGGCGGCGTCGGAGTCCTCCACCGGCGGGCAGGTGCAGACCAGGTGGCGGTCGCCGTACGCCCCGTCGATCCGGGTGACGGTGGGCCACGACTTGTGTTCCCGGGTGGCGGCGGTCGGGAAGCCGGCCATTTCGCGGCTGTAGGGCCGGGGCCATTGGTCGGCGGCGACCTGGTGGAGTGGATGGGGGGCGTGGTGCAGCACGTTGTCCCCCTTCGGCTGACGGCCCTCCTCGATCTCCCGGATCTCCTCCCGGATGGCCAGCATGGCAGCGATGAACCGGTCGAGTTCTTCCTTGGACTCGCTCTCGGTGGGCTCGACCATCAGGGTCCCTGCCACCGGGAAGGAGACCGTCGGGGGATGGAAGCCGTAGTCGATGAGCCGCTTCGCGACATCCTCCACCTCGACGCTCGCCGTGGCCTTGAAGGGGCGGATGTCGAGAATGCATTCGTGGGCGATCAGTCCGCCTGGGCCACTGTAGAGCACCGGGAACTGATCCCGGAGCCGGCGGGCGATGTAGTTGGCGTTGAGAATGGCGTACCGGGTGGCGTCGGTCAGTCCGTCCGGCCCCATCATCCGGATGTAGGCCCAGGAGATCGGCAGGATCGACGCGCTGCCCCAGGGGGCGGCCGAAACCGTGCCGCACGACTCGGGATGACCGAGTGGGACGACCGGGTGATCCGGGAGGAACGGCTCCAGGTGGGCCGCCACCCCGATCGGCCCCATGCCCGGGCCGCCGCCCCCGTGCGGGATGCAGAAGGTCTTGTGGAGAT
>CAYINH010000219.1:0-5140 GCA_964364615.1 uncultured Gemmatimonadaceae bacterium | reverse complement strand
GAACACGACCTGGATCCGGGTCGCCCACCGGGGGCGGCTGGGCGATTCTGCCGGCGCCCGGCAACTCCTCGGGCAGCTCGACGATGAACCTGCTCCCAGGGCCCGAGGCCAGTTGGCGCGGGCCTGGCTCGCCGCGTCCTCTGCCAACCTGCCCCAGGCGATTCGACTCGCAGAGGCCCTGCTCCGGGATCGCGAAATCCTCGAGGGGGAAGCCTACGGGGACCTGTTCCTTCGCAGCGGACTCATGCTCTCGCTCGCCGAGTGGTACGCCAGGCAGGGGAACCTGGAGGCGGCCCGGCGGACGCTCCGGTGGCACCAGCATTTCCATCTGACCGACTACCCCACCGCCGAACCACTCAGTGCCGAGGTCGACTGGTCGCTGGGGACGGTGGCGCGCTGGCGGGCGGCTCGGCTGCTCGATCGAGGCGGCGGGGATGTGGAGCTCTGCCGGTCCTACCGGGTGGCGGCGGAGCAGTGGAGGCTGGGCGATCCGGAGTTCAAGGCCCGGGCCGATCTGGCCGGCCGTCGGCTCGCGGTCCTCGGCTGCGGGGGTGCCTGATGATCTCGATCACGGCCCTGGGTCCGGTGCAGGTGACGGTCAACGGGGCGCCGGCGCCGGGGGAGCTGCTCTGGCGAAAGCACCTTGCCCTCCTGGTGTACCTGGCGCGGTCCTCCCGCCGAACCGCGACCAGAGAACATCTGGTCGGCCTGTTGTGGGCCGACAAGACGGAATCGGCCGCCCGCCATTCCCTCAACGAGGCGCTCCGGATTATGCGGCGATCCGGAGGAGAGGACCTCATCACCACGACGGTCGACCAGATCACTCTCTCCCCGGCCGACGTGGTCCTCGACGTGGAGGAGTTCGACGCGGCGCTGGCCGCCGGGCAGTTCGCCCGGGCGACCAACTTGATGGCCGGAGAGTTCATGGCCGGCTTTGCGGTCCCCGGAGCGACGGAGTTTGAGGACTGGCTGGCGGCTGAACGGCGGCGCTGGCGTGAGCAGGGGGTAGCGGCGCTGGCGCAGCAGTCCCGGATGCTGGCGGACGCGGGCCGCCTGATCGAATCCATCGCGTGCGCCACCCGGGCACTGGATCTGGATCCCACAGCCGAGCAGGCGGTCGTGGCGGTCATTCGCGCCCTGGTCCTGACCGGTGAGCCGGCCCAGGCCCTGGAGCGGGCCGACGCCTATCAGCAGGGTCTGGAAGAGCGACTCGGGTTGGGGCCGTCTCAGCAGGTCGCGGCATTGGCGAATCGAGTGCGGTCTGGCTGGCGGCGTTCCCCGCCCCGGGTGGAGCACGCCACCGTGCGCCGGGCACCCCTGGTCGGTCGGGACCACGCCCTCGGCGCGCTCGGGGGCTTCTGGGATCAGGCGCGAAACGGCGAGGCTGCCGCCGCCCTGGTGGTCGGGAACCCGGGGACCGGCAAGAGCCGCCTGCTGGAGGAACTTGCCGCCAGGGCTCGGCTGGACGGGGCCGCGGTCCTGGTCGTGCGCGGAGTCGCAGGCGACGTGGACCAGCCGTGGGCCGGGGTGATGGCGGCTGCCCGCGCCTCCCTCGCGGAGGCCTCCGGCATCTCGGCCATCCCACCGGAGGTGCTTGGGGCGTTCGTTGCCAGGAGCCCGGAGTGGCGGGAGCGCTTTCCTGCCGTAAGCGCCGACCAGCCGGCTGACCTCTCCCTGGCATTCACCGAGTTGCTGCGGGTGATCAGTGACGATCAGCCGGTCATGGTCTGGCTCGACGACGCCCACCATCTGGATCCGCAGTCGTTGGGTGTCCTCGTGCGGCTGCCTCGCGATCTGCCGAGGGCGCGGCTGTTGGTGGCGGTCACGGCGCTGGCCGCCCCGGGTTGCGATGCCCTGGACGATCTCCGAGCCGCCGCGGGCCGGAGCATCCCCGGCGGAACCGTCACCCTGGGGCCGTTGGACCAGTCAGCCCTTCGCGCCCTGGTTGCCTGGGCCCTTCCGAAATACGACGAGGAGGAATCGGCGCGGGTGACCAGGCGGCTGGTCCAGGACACCGCGGGACTCCCGCTCCTCGCCGTAGATCTGCTGCACGCCGTGACGTCGGGACTCGACCTTCACGATCTCTCGGGGGCTTGGCCAGAGCCGCTCCGCACTTTGGAGCAGACCCTGCCGGGGGACCTGCCGGACACCATCGTCGCGTCCCTGCGGGTGAGCTACCGCCGACTGAGTCCCGAGGCCCAGACCGTCCTGGCCACCGCCTCGGTGCTCGGGGACCGGTTCGGGGTGGAGGACCTGGTGGCCGCGACCGAGTTGCCGGAAGTCACGGTCACCAGCGCTCTGGATGAGCTGGAGTGGAGCCGATGGCTGACCAGCGAACCGCGAGGCTACTGCTTCGTGGCTCGGGTGACCCGGGAGGTGATCGCCCGGGACATGCTCACCCCAGGGCAACGCCGCCGGATTCTGGAGCGGGCATCGCAGTAGCGCCGGAGCCGCGAGGCTATCACCCTCGAACGCCCTCCTGCGCTGGGCACGGCCCAGACTATCGCAGAGCGTCCCAGGCTGCCTTGGTCGCGGCCGGCCCGAGTTGAATCTCGACAAGGATCAACGATCGGCCATCCTTCCTTACCAGGTATGAGTCGACCGTGCCGTAATAATGCTCCTGTCCTTCTGCCCAATAGTGGTAGAGTCCTACCTCGTGGGCCGCGTTGGCGTCATGGACGCGGGACGAAAACCGGAACTCGAGGCCAGGATGTCTCGGAACGTGGTTCCCGGCATCAGCTTCCCTGGCGGCGAAACCGGCCCAGATGAGACTCGTGGTATGGGAAGCGGCGGTTCCACTTACCCCGACGGCATCTGGATGGTAAGTGGCTTTCTGGGCCGCGAGACTCCATTCCATGACTGACTTCGAAACCCCCGCCCAGAATGCATCGAGTTCCACGGCGACCGAATCAGTCTGCCCCATCGCCGGCTGTGCCCCCGCGAACAGGCAGCCAAGAAACACGGTTGCTGCCGCGCGTCGGGTGCAGGGCATCTTCATGGCGTTGCTCTCCTGTTCAGGTCGACTGGGAAGACCGGGGTATCGGCCCAGGACTCGATCGACTCGGTCCGGCGCAGGTGCTCGGGGTGCCGCCGGAACCAGGTGAGCAGCAGGATGGTCTCATCCAGCGTGGCGCTCGGTATTGGCCCCGGTCCCGGCTCAGGGCCGGCCAGCTCTTCCGTCACTACCGCCCGGAACGCCTCCTGCTCGATCGGAGTCTCCGGCCAGGGGAAGGTGGCCCGAATGACGCCGCGCCGAATCAGGTAGGCCCGGTCATCCCCGAAGGTCCCCGGATCCCGGTACACAAAACTCAGCAGATCGATGGCACTCCGCGCCCGGGCCATTGCGCCCATGAACCACTCGAGGTGTTCGAATCGCTCGCGCCAGCGCACCGCGGCCTGGAAGTCCCCCCGATCGGAGCAGGCCCTCATCTCCGCCACGACCCGGTCGAGCGGCTGGATCGTCCTCCCCTCGAGAAAGGCGGCCGCCGTCGCCGCCCGCTGCCGGTAGCCGAACTCCTCCACCAGGCCGGCGCAGGGGCCGAGGCAGGTCCCGAACTCGTACCGATGACAGGCGGCCTGACGCTCCGGGGAGAAGAGGTCTCCCTGGCCGGCGTAGACGATCGGCATCCGGTCCCGGCAGTCGCGCAGTCCCAGCAGGTCGTTGAGTTGCCGGATCGCCTCCCGGGCGCGCGAGGGACTCGGGATCGGCCCGTAGCGCCGGAGATCCTCCCGCGAGGTGTCGCCGGTCACCGTGAGTTTCGGAGCCGGTCCAGCGGTCAGGCCCACGAACGCCACCCGCCGTCGCCGATTCATCTGGACGTTGTAGGCAGGGCGGTATTTCTGGATCTGCCGGAGTTCGGTGACATGGGCTGCGAAATCACTCGGGACGTAATCCCAGTTGATGTCATGGGCGGCGTAGAGAATCCTGGCCGCCTTGTCTTCCGGGAAATGGGCCCGGAAGTAGGACAGCACTCGGGTCTTCAGTCGCTTGGCCTTGCCGACGTACAGCACCCGCCCGGCGGGGTCCAGCATCCGGTAGACCCCGGGCCGATCCTCGCCCACGGCCCGGACCCGGCGTCGGAGCGATTCCAGATCGGTCATCGGCAGCGGAAGCGCCATGGTTCGCGTCATCCGAGGCGTGCCCTCATCGCTGGCACCGGTGACAGAACACCGTGACCCGGGCATCGATCAGATGGGTCGCGGTCAACGCCGTGCCGCACCGGATGCACGGTTCCCCCTCCCGCCCGTAGACCGTGAACGCCTTCTGGAAGCCGCCCGGCCTGCCGTCGCCGGTCCGGTAGTCGCGAATGGTGGAACCCTCCGCCGCGATGGCGGCGCGAAGAATCCGGCGCAGCGCCCGGTGCAGCGGAAGCCAGGCCGCGTCCGGGACCCGGTTGGCGGGTTTCGACGGGTCGATCTTCGCGACGAACAGCGCCTCGTTGGCGTAGATGTTCCCGACTCCAGCCAGCAACCGCTGGTCCATGAGCGCCTTCTTGATCGCCTGACGAGTCCGACCCACCGAAGCGGCCAGGTCCCGGGCGGTAAAGCTGGTCGCGAGCGGCTCCGGGCCCAGGGCGGCCTCCCATGCGACAAAGGCCTCCCGGTCGAGCAGCCGGAGGGAGCCGATCCGCCGGACATCGTGATAGACCAGGGTGCGACCGTCATCGAGCCGGCAGCGGAGCACCCCATAGCGGGTGTCGTCCGCGGTCAGGGCGCCCCGGCGCAGATAGAGTGACCCAGTCATCCCGGGCTGGACCACCAACCAGGTCTCCCGGTTGGTGCTGACCACGGCGTGCTTGGCCCGACGCCTCACTCCGGTCAGCGTCACCCCCCTGAGTCCCGCCAGGAGGCGGCGCCGAGTGGTGCGGTACAGGATGTCGTCGTGGCTCAGTCGGGTGCTGCCGACGGTCCGGCCAACAATCCGTCGGAGTCCTCGGACCATGGTCTCGACTTCGGGCAGTTCGGGCACCCTCCAATATGGCCAGGGGAATGGATTTGCGCGTTCTCGATGACGCTGGACCCTCCAGCAATCCGCGAGTGGAAAGCGGGGCTGATCTCTGACCAGGGCGCGAGGGCTCCCTCATCGAGTCCGTCGTTTATATTGTCGTGACCGCTGACCGCTGACCGCTGACCGCTGACC
>CAYINH010000218.1:0-5148 GCA_964364615.1 uncultured Gemmatimonadaceae bacterium | reverse complement strand
TCACAGGAGCGGCGAACCGGAAGATAGCTTCTCTTACTCTAACTGAACAGTATTGACGCTAGGGGC
Organism: uncultured Gemmatimonadaceae bacterium; assembly: GCA_964364615.1. Lineage (GTDB taxonomy): Bacteria > Gemmatimonadota > Gemmatimonadetes > Gemmatimonadales > GWC2-71-9 > SZUA-320. The sequence continues at coordinate 5,082 of CAYINH010000218.1, read as the reverse complement.
GGCTACTGCGGATACGTCATAAACTTGGGCGAACTGGTTTTCAAAGGTAAACCAGAACGCGCCAGAGGTAGGAGAGACTGCTACCGTTTCTAGGAAGTCACGAGTGAAAATCCAACCACCGTCCATTGTGCCACTCGGGCCTGCAATGATTCGCAGCCAATAGTCCTGGTTCGTCCCTAGGGCTGAACTAGTGAGCGACGAAAAGGAGAAGATCGACGGGGTAGGGGTCCAACCCGTCAACGTCCATGACTCCAGCAACGTAGCCGTGGCGATGTCAGAGCCACTCATGAAAGAGACCGTCGCATCGCCTGCAAATCCAAACGCAGCTATTCTGACAGCGCCGAGTAACATGCCGCTGGGTCCCGTGTATGTGAATTGATTCGCATACCAACTTGCACCAGAACTGCTGGACAACAAGGGGCGGCTTTCTACACCGAAAGTGTCACCTGGGCCGAACGTGCTGTGCACCGTCGTTTGGGCATTCAGCCTGGACGCGAGCAGGACGGTCGCAAAGGTGATCGAAAGGACGAACTGTCGCATGGATACTCCTTCGGAACATTCCGGGACGGAAACGCATTCTACCGCATATTTCGCACCTTCACAAACTCCAGTTATTAAGCTCACTGCTCTCAGGGACTTATAAGAACGCTTCAGTTTGATTCTGTTGGAAGAATCCAACGGTCTGTTGCTTGATCGCCGCAGATGATCGACGAGTTGAGCGATAGTGGCAGCCATGAACTCTGGCTGCGCTTCCGGCATTCGACGTAACCTCCTCTGTCGTCCCCGAGCCCGCCACGATAACCTTGGTGGCCACAGGGCTCGCAGGGCTCGCCGCCTTGAGCCGTCGGCGGCGCAAGCAGGTCTGAACGGCGCTTCGCGCACCAATCAGTTAGGAGAAGAACTAGGACCCGCGGGATCTCCTTTCACGAGTATGACCTTCCCGGGTATCCGGCGAGTCATGCCTGTGTCCGGATGCTGGCACACGACGCCGAGTGGCTATGCGGCTGGGCGGTACCGTGGCGAGTCTCGAAGGATGGCCAGACCGTCCTGTCCTACGGCACTCCGGTGCTGGTGTTCTGGGAGTACGATTTCGAAGCTCCGCAGCCACCGTGGCGGGTGCTGGCCGCGGACGGAACCCAGCCTCGAATCACCGCGGAACAGCTCGAAGCGGAGCTGGCGCCGCATCTCGCGCTGATTCGGGAAGGGTGGCGGACCGGCTCCGGGTGGTTGGGCCACCCAAGGAACCGTAATGCTCGGGCAGTCCCGACGGAAATAGATTCCACCCCATGTCCAGTTCAGTGAATCCCCTGCCGGGCCGCGAGCCCGGTCTGTCGTTTTCCGACCAGATCGAAGAAGACGACCCCGGCGATGGCCGCTGGCCTCACGGATCAGATCTGGACGGTGGAGGACATGCTGTCCCTGATGAACCCTGAAACGCCAATCGCGAGAGCCGAGGATTCTTCTGGCTGAGCCTCAGCGCAGTTCGTCACGAATCCGAGCCGCATGATGCCCATGCCATTCACGCAGTTCTTCGATGACTTCCCGCATTGTAGGTATCCGATCCTCGTCGGTTATCTCGACGATTTCGGTTTCTCGGCCACTGTCGAATGGAGCAAAGACGTGCTTGTGCACGTATGGACGGTGGCCATGCGGAGAGCAATAACGGAAGATGCTCGCACCTCCGCGAATCCATGCCTGATAGGTGAATTGAGTTGTCTTCACCCAGGCCGTGTGACCGGTGCCTTCTAGAATTGTGATTTGCTTCTGGACATCGAGACTAATGCCGTCGAGGCAAACGATTGTGCCCTCGAGGATGACAACGCTGGGGAGTGTCAGGAAGGAACTATCGTCCCGGACTACAAAGCCGTCCAAAACCAGGTCTGACATATGCGCCTGGTGGACGGCAATGTAGTTGTTGAGTCGGTTACGCCCGTGCTTCCTTGGCAAGATGTTCCCGAAGAACTGCCAAAAACAGCCACCGGCTGATCTCAGCGGTTTCGGGAAGGTGATGCGAAGCTAGGGCCTCGTGAAGCTCTGCGGACCTCAGCTCGTAACGCGCCTCAAAAACGCGGAGGCGTGCATCAAGAACAAGGATGTATTCGTTGACAACCTCTGGCGGGGCGCCAAGGGCCGCATCGAGGAAGCGAGATCGCTCCACTTCGCTCATCAGCCCTAGCGCGGCGGACGGGATGCTATATGCCATCACCTGCCATATTTGGCTATCCGTGCCATGGTGTCAAGGGCAGCCCCCCAATCGTTGGGATATCAGCCACCGCGGCCCCGTTACATTTGGACTGACCCACTACCCGCCCTCCGGACCCCCCTTGTTTCCCGCCCCTAAGTCGGCTAGGATTCAGGGCTTAACTCGAACTTCACCAAGCGGCGCCGGGGCAGCAGCCTGGCAGGGCGCCGCTGGAGCGGTTCACCACGAGGAAGACAATGTCTACACGGATTCGTCTGCGCCGGGTCGGGCGCAAGAAGGTGCCCATCTACCGGATCGTGGTGACCGACCGGACTGCGCCGCGGGATGGCCGGTTCCTCGAGGTCATCGGGACCTACAACCCGCGGGCGACCGGCGAGCAGATGACGCTCAACGCCGACAAGGCACGCGAGTGGCTGGCCAAGGGCGCGACGCCCTCCGACACGGTGGAGTCGCTGCTCAAGAAGGCCGGCGTCATCGCCGGCAGCTGATGGACGAGGGGGCCCGCCGCCTGGTGGTTGGGCGGGTGCGCAAGCCGCACGGTCTCAAGGGCGACTGCGCGATCTTCCCCCTCACCGATGATCCGGCAACCGTGCTGGCCACGGGGCGGGTGGTCTGGGTCGTCAATCTGGAGGGCCAACCGGTGGCGGGACCGCTGACGATTGCCCGGTCCCGGAGCTTCCACCGGGAGTGGCTGGTGTCGTTCGAAGGGTGGCCCGATCGATCGGCGGTGGAGCCGCTGGGGCAAACCTTCCTGGCGGTCGCGGCCGAGGAGCTTAGGCCCCCGGTAGGGGACGAGGTGTACCTCGACGAGTTGATCGGATTCGCGGTCCGCTCGGTCGAGGGGGAGCCCCTGGGGCTGGTCACCAGCTACTATGAGTTCCCGGGCGGGCTCACGATCGAAGTGCAGGGACCGAAGCGGGAGTTCCTGCTGCCGTATCGCAAGGAGATGGTGCGGGAAGTGGACCGGGCGGGGCGTCGGTTGGTGGTGGACGTGCCGGAAGGACTCTGACCGGCGAGCGCGATGGTCACGATCAACGTGGTCACCCTGTTTCCCGAAGTGCTGGAACCCTATCTGGGGTGCAGCATCCCGGGGCGGGCTCGGCAGGCCGGACTGGTGGAGTTCAAGCTGGTGCAGCTCCGGGACTTTGCCCACGACCGACACGCCACGGTGGATGACTATCCGTACGGGGGTGGGGCGGGGATGGTGCTCAAGCCGGAGCCCTTCTTCGAGGCGGTCGAATCGGTGGCACCGGCGGGACCGGTCCTGCTGATGTCGGCCAGAGGACGACGGTTCACCCACGAGGACGCGGTCCGGCTGTCGCTCCTCGAACGGTTCACCATCCTGTGCGGTCATTACAAGGATGTGGACCAGCGGGTGGTGGACGGGCTCGGTGCCGAGGAACTGTCGATCGGCGATTTCGTCCTCTCGGGTGGTGAACCGGCGGCGCTCTGTGTCCTGGATGCGGTGGTGCGGCTCCTGCCGGGGGCCATCGGCGACCACGAATCGGCGAGTGGCGATTCGCACTACCAGGGTCTGCTGAGTCCGCCGAGTTATACCCGCCCTCCCGAGTACCGGGGGTTGGTGGTGCCCGAGGTGCTCCGCTCGGGCAACCACGCCGAGATTGCGGCGTGGCGGGAGGCCGAAAGTCATCGGCTCACCCGGGAGCGCCGGCCGGACCTCTGGGCGGCGGATGAACGGAACGACGCTTCGTCCTGAGGCGAGCGAACACCAGCGCCGTGAGGCGCGGAGGGTACCGCGATGGACAAACTGGAACTCCTGGCCCGCGAGGGCATGCGGACTGACCTGCCGGCGTTCGCGCCCGGCGATACCGTGCGCGTGATGGTGCGGGTCCGGGAAGGCGACAAGGAACGCATTCAGGCGTTCGAAGGCGTGGTGATGGGTCTCCGGGGCGCCGGGATCAACGAGACCTTCCGGGTCCGCAAGGTGTCGGCCGGAGTGGGCGTCGAGCGGGTCTTCCCGCTGCACAGCCCGACCATTGCCACCGTCGAAATGGTGCGGAAAGGCCGGGTTCGCCGGGCCAAGCTGTACTACCTGCGGGCGCTGTCCGGCAAGAAGGCCCGAATCCGCGAGAAGCGCGAGAACTGACTGGTGGCTGGGCGCGGGCCGACCACCAGCCGCGAACGCGCGGCCTGGGCGGACCAGCGCCTCCTCATCGGAGTGGATGAAGTCGGCCGTGGCCCACTGGCAGGACCGGTGGTTGCCGCGGCCGTGGCGTTTCCCCCTGGCGCCACCAGGATCCAGGGGATCCGCGATTCCAAGCTCCTGAGCGCCACCAGGCGCGATGCCCTTCTCTCCCGGATCCGGGAACGCGCCACCCTGCTCGGCGTGGGCGCCGCCTCACCCAAAGTCATCGATCGGATCAATATCCGCCGAGCAACCGCCCTTGCCATGCAGCGGGCGCTGTCGAGGGCGCTGGGGATCGACTGCCGAAGGGCACCCCGGCTGGCGGAGTGCGTGGTCCTGGTGGACGGACTGCCGTTTCCCGAACTGGGTGTGGCGCATGAGGCACTGGTCGATGGCGACGCCCTGTGTTATTCGATCGCGGCGGCCAGCATTGTCGCCAAGATCGTCCGGGACCGGCTGATGACCAGGCTGGCGGCCCGGTATCCCGGATATTGCTGGGAGACCAACGCTGGCTACGGCACTGCCGACCATCTGGCGGCGATCGACCGGCTCGGCCCCACCCCCCACCACCGCCAGACCTTCTCCCCGGTGGGCCAGTTGAAATTCACCCTTTAGGGTTCCCATCCTCATCGCCCTCCTTGCTGCCTGCACCTCCACGGTGCTCACGGAACCCTAGTCGCCTGGGGGCCGAGGGTTATCGTGAACTGTTCCCCTACAGCCCTGGAGCCCGGCG
>CAYINH010000217.1:0-5204 GCA_964364615.1 uncultured Gemmatimonadaceae bacterium | reverse complement strand
CTCCTCGATCAACTCGAGTGCCCGTGGGTCCTCTGACTGGCTGAGCCAGAAGATGGCCTTCTTCCGGAGCTCCTTGTCGGGCTCCCGCCGAGCGATGTCGATCATCTTGTCGATCGCGGCCTTGTCGTCCATCTGGGACAGGATGAAGATCAGCTGCTCCTTGATCTCGCGTTCGGCAAAGGTGCCGTACAGGCTCCCGATGTCCGCTCCGGTGGCCTCGCTCCGCTGGCCCATCCAGAAGAGGGCTTTCTTGCGAAGATCGATGGACTCCCGGGTGTTTCGGGCGACGTCGGTCAGGAACCTGGTCCCGCTAGGGCCCTCCGACTGCCCCACCGAGAACAGGATCCGTTCCTTGACCCCGGCTTCGGTCACCTTGGGATACAGCGAGATCAGGTACGCCTGATCGGTCGGGTCGTCGCTCTGGCCCAGCCAGAAGATGGCCTTCTCCCGCAGCGCCTGGGTCAGGTCGCTCCGTTCGGCGTAGCGCCGGAGGGCGCGGTGCGCGGTCGGACTCTCATGCTGGCTCAGCGCGAAGAGCGCTTTCTCCTGGAGGGTAGGTTCCTTGGCGGAGAACAGGATCGAGTCAAGTGCCGCCACGGCCCGTTCGCTGTCCACCTGAGAGAGCCAGAAGACCGCCTGTTCCCGGACCTCGGTATCCGGATCGGTCCGGGCCGCGGCCAGGAGGATGTCCTCGGTCTCGCGGCCTTCGACCTGCGACACGATGAAGACCGCCTTCCGTCGGAGGCAGGTGGATCCCGGGTCCCGCCGAGCCAGGACCTTCTTGAGAATTGGCAGCGCCCGGGCGCCGTCCATCTGCATCACGGCGTTCAGGGCGGCCACCTGCACATCGTCATCGTCCCCGCAGGACGATCGGGATGGCCTTGGCACGCCGGGTACCAGCCCGGATGGGGGTGCCGGGGCTCGGGGTGGGCTCATCGGAGTGGGAGTGGTCGGCCGCGCCAGGGGTGCAGTCCCGGCAAGTTCCGCCGTTACCGCCAGCTGTTCCGCCGCCCGGGCATCGCCCTGCCGGGCCAGTTCGCCACGGATCCGGGCTTCAAGGGCCCGGGCGTCCCCGCTGCTGCGGGTCGCGGCTTCCGGAAACCTGGTGGCCTGCTCCTGAAGGACTCGGGCGGCCACCCGCATGCCTTCGGGGTTGCCCCGCCGCATGAGGCCGTAGGCCTCCCAGTAGTAGGAGTCCGGGACATAGGCCGATTTGGGGTACCGATTGCGGAGAGATCGGAAAAGCTCGACGGCACGCCCGTAGTCGTTCCCGTTCAGTGCCTGACGCGCGGCCCGGTACAGCGAATCCCCCGGGTCCTGGGAGGTTCCCGGCTCCGGCGGTTCGGTGGCGAAAGACCTCGTCATGGCGAGTCGGCCGGTCATGGCGCGGCGCAACTCGCCCTGCACCTGAGCCAGCTCGGCCGTGAGAGCGAGCATGGCGAGTTGGTCGGTCAGCATGGCGCGCTGCAACTCACCCTGCACCCGAGCCAACTCGGCTCTGGGAGCGAGCATTCCCGCCCGGGTCCGGGCCAGTTGGCCCTGCACCCGGTACCTGTCCAGCTCGGCCAACCGGAGCGATCGCTCCATTTCCCGCTGGGCGGCCAGCGCGGCGTGCCGGCTGGTCCTGGGAGCGACCTGGGCGGTCCCGGCCAGGGTGGGGGCGACAAGCAGCAGGGCAAGCAGTCTGGTGGTGCGAATCATGGCAATGGCTCCTTACAGGCGGACCGGCCCCGCCGGAATGGCGGTGCGAATCCGGGGCAGTACGTTGCGCTGGGCAAGGCCTTCGGTGATGAACTCGAGTTCCTCGTCCAGCCGGTCGTCACTCAGTTGGGCCACCTGGACCAGGATCAGTTCCAGGTCCTCCAGCAGACGGCGCAGTTTCGGGTCAGCTGCCGCTTTGGAGTCGAGCAGCAGGCGGGTCGAACTCAGCAGGTCCCTTGCCTGACCGGTCAGGCTGACGCCGGTCGACGGGTCGAGCCGGAGTGTGGTCAGCAGGACCTCGGCTCGGGACAGATGCTGGACCGCGGCGGTGGCATAGATCGTCTGGCTGCCGCGGGTGGGGCTTGCCGGCGCCGGGTTCGAGGAACCGGTCATCGACAGGCGCCCCAGGCCGAGTCCGGCCAGCAGGATGGCCGCGATCCCCGTGACCCACTTCATCCACCGTCCGATGGGTCGGGCCGAGGCCGCGACCACCCGCCCAGCCGCTACGGCCGGCCTGGCGATATCGCCCCGGGCGGCCTGAATCCGGTTCCAGAGCTCGGCTTTCGGGGTGGCCGGGGGGGCGTGATACTCCCCGGCCAAGGCCCGGATCGCCTCCGGCAACTCCACCGGATCGAACGAGTCGTCGTCTGGGTGCTGGATTTCGTTCACGTCCATGCTCCTTCAAACTCGGCGAGGGCATCCCGCAACTTGGCTCGCGCCCGGAATAGCTGCGCCTTTGAGGTGCCCTCCCGGATGTCGAGGGCCTGGGCGATTTCCAAGTGGGTGTAGCCTTCCACGTCGTGCATCACGAACACCGTCCTGTATCCCGTCGGAAGCGCATCGATCGCCTCGGTCAGCCGGACCTTGAGATCCGGGTCGGCGTGTCGCTCCGGCGCGGCCACCGGTTCCGCCGCCTCCAGGTCCCGCTCGCGCTCCCGGAACCGCTTGATCTTCCGCATCCCGTTGTAGACGACCGAGATCGCAATCGAAGTGATCCAGGTCGACAGGGCCGCTTTGCCCCGGAACTCCGCCAGCCGGTCGAACACCCGGACGAAGGTGTCCTGAGTGTATTCCTCGGCCAGAGCAGGGTCGGTGGTCATCCGATAGGACAACCGGTAGACCCGGTCCACGTGGGTGTCGTAGAGCTCCCGCTCTGCGGCCGGGTCGCCGTCCAGCACCCGGCTCACTAGAGTCTCTGGGGCCGCCGGGTGGCGGGCTATGGCGAGGCCTCCCATGTCGATCCATCAGACACGGCGGCCCCGCCAAGGGTTGCGTGGGTGAGGAGGGGCCCCCCGGAAGGGGGTCAGGTCGCGTCCCGCCACTCAAGACCCAGGCGGGCCATGAGGCCGCCGAGCAACTCGATCCCGTCCCAGAGGTTCTGGAGCCGGAGGTTCTCGTTCTCGCCATGCTGGTTGTTGTCGTGGTTGACGATCGGCACGAAGACCAGGGGGACGTGAAGGACCTCGCTGAAGTGGTAGAGCCCCAGGCTGCCGCCCGAGGTCGGCATCTGGACCACCGGTCCGCCGATGGCCAGTTCAGCCGTGCGGATGATGGCCTGGCTGACCGGGAGGTCCATCGGCGTCCGGACTGCGGGGTAACCCGAGTCGCCCCAGTTGACGAGGATCAGCCGGGAATGTCGGGCCCGGGTCGTGCTGTCCGGAACCGCCCGGACAAGGTGGAAGCCCCGCCGGGTAATGTGGGCCTCGATCAACTCCCGGACCCGGGCCGGGGTCTGGTTCGGCACCAGCCGGAAATCGATGTAGGCGCTGGAGGCGGTCCCGATCAGGTTGGCCCCACCGGTTCCGGCCGGTCCCCCCGCCAGCCCGCCGACATTCAGGGCCGGGAGCATGATCCGCTCCATCAACGGGGCGTTGTCGGCCTCGGTGGCGGCCAGACCGAGTTCCCCGCGGAGCTGGTCATCCATCGGCGGGATGCTCGCCAGTGCGCGACGGTCCGCGGCGGTCAGTGCCGGGACATCGTCATAGAAGCCGTCGACCAGGATCCGCCCATCCATGTCGCGCATCGAGGCGATCAGGTGGGACAGGAGGACGTTCGGGTTGGGTGCCCAGTTCCCGTAATGCCCGGAGTGCAGCGGCCGGGTCGGGCCGTACACCGTCAGGTTGAGCCCGATCACTCCGCGGACTCCGAAGGTGACCATCTGCTGCCGGGACTGGTGTACCGGCCCGTCGCAGAAGATCCAGGCGTCGGCCGCCAGCAGGTCGGCATACCTGGTGAGGATGGCGCGGAGGTTGTCGGAGCCGGCTTCCTCCTCGCCCTCGAAGAAGAACTTGAGGTTGACCGAGAGCGGGGTGCCGGAGGCGCGGAGCGCGTCGAGCGCGGTGAGCATCGCCACGATCGGAGACTTGTCGTCGCTGGCCGACCGGGCGTAGACCCGGGCCTCGGGATCCACCCGGGTCCCGGGCGACGGCCACGGGATCTCGGTGCCACCGTGCTGGAGGGCCGCTGACCGCAGGATCGGGTTCCACGGGTCGCTGGCCCATTTGGTCCGGTCGACCGGCTGTCCATCGAAGTGAGCATAGAGCACCAGGGTGCGGCTGGCCCCGGGCGTCTTCAGTTCCCCGTACACCGCCGGAGGCGCGTTCCCCAGGTCCAGAATCCGGGCCGCGATCCCGCGCTCCTCCAGCAGCCCCACCAGGTGGCGCGCATTCCGCTGAATGTCCCCCAGGTCGCTGGCCACGTTCGGCAGGGCCAGCAGGTCGCGGAGTTCGCCCAGGATCCGGGCTTCATTGGCTTCGCGATAGCTGCGGATCTGCTGCCGGACGGCCGCAGGGTCCGGACCCTGGGCCGCCAGGGGGGTCGCCGCCACGAGCAGGATCAGGACCGATCGCCAGCAGGGATTGGTGCAGGGCATGTGTGTCTCCGACTGGCGGATTGGGAAAGCGGGGGTGGTCGAGCTGAATCCAACACTTTCCGACCGGATTCCGCCAGCGTGAGACTTGACGTCCGCCTCGGGCCGGAGGCATACTGCCGGAGGAGATTCCCACCACCCCAGGGACGTCGGGGCCGAGCTACGCTCGGCGGCCGGCACCGTTCGGAGGACGGTCGCAATGAGTGCCCCGACCCGCTGCCTGCTGGTCTATCCCGAGTTCACCTCCCAGTCGTTCTGGAACTACCGGGCCACCTGCGACCTGGTCGGTGCGGCCTATCCCGCCACCCCACTGGGGCTCATCACGGTGGCCGCGATGCTCCCCGCCTCGTGGCACTGCCGGCTGGTAGACTGCAACGTCGGGTCGCTCACCGATGCCGACCTCGCCTGGGCGGACGTGGTGTTCACCGGAGGGATGATCGCTCAGCAGCGCTCCACGCTCGCGATGATCGAACGGTGCCGGGCGGCCGGGAAGCCGGTGGTCGTGGGTGGCCCCGACGCGACCTCGAGCCCGCACCTCTACGACCGGGCGGACTACCAGGTGCTTGGCGAGGCGGAGGTGACGCTGCCGCGCTGGCTCAGCGGGTACCAGGCCGGAACCGCGCAGCATCGCTAC
>CAYINH010000216.1:0-5223 GCA_964364615.1 uncultured Gemmatimonadaceae bacterium | reverse complement strand
TTCAACTTGCTGGCTGGGGGCCCGGACGACTGGGTTGGCCTGCATTCCCTCGATCTCGCGCCATGTAACAGGCGCCGCCGTACTGAGATCGACTTCTTGGTCATCGCTCCGGCAACAGGACTACTCTGCATCGAGGTCAAGTCCCACGACACCATCACTTTGTCAGATGATGGATGGAGCCCCCCCTCAATCAAACGCTCGCCGTTCGCACAGGCGGCCGATGCGCGGTACGCCTTTGTCCGTCGTGTCAAAGAGCTAGCCCCGCACCTCGGACGCATCCCTGTCGTCCACTGCTGTATCTTCACAAGGGCATACTTTGATCTCCTGCCTAATGTGTCGGTGCAGCCATGGGAGCTGATCGACGGACGCGATTTTAGAGCCATCCGTAAAGGGATGGAGCTGTCCGCGCGACTCGAGAGCGTCATGAGACAGAGCATCGCGGCCGACGGCGCCCTTAGATCTCTATCGGAACCGTTGTCACCGGCGAGGGTTGAAGAGATTGTCGGACTCTGCCTGCCGATCCAGAGGCACCGCCCGGACGCGCGGGAGGACATCGAACAACGCGAGCACGCCCTTGCTCTCATTCTGCGTGACCAGCAGAAGCCCGTACTTCATCTGGCAGTCCTAAACCCGCGCCTAGTTGTCTCAGGTCCGGCGGGGACGGGGAAGACACTGATAGCTATGGAGGTTGCGAGACGGGCGGCAGAAAGGAATCAGCGCGTCGCCCTTGTCTGCTACAATCGCCTGATAGCTGAGTGGATGACGGGACAGATAGCACAGGGGGGCATGTGCCCCCCAAACCTTATCGTGGATAGGGTACTGCGTCTCATGGCTAGCATGGCGGGAATCACCATCCCAGCCCGCCCGAACCAGCAGTTTTGGAACAATCATCTACTCGACGCCGTCGAGGACCGCCTCACGGATCCCGACTTCAAGACTGTCGCTGCCTTTGACTACCTAGTGGTTGATGAGGCTCAGGACATCCTCGCAAACCCTCGTGTCTGGGCCTGCCTCGCACAGTTTCTGGCAGGAGGTCTCGAGGACGGCCGATTTGCTCTTTTCGGCGACTTTGAAAACCAAGTGGTGACAGAACGGGCGGTTATGGACGAGAGCCTGAGAGTCCTGGACAGGGTGTGCCAACCCACTCACTGGCATCTAACGGAGAACTGTCGGAACTACCGCATCATCGCAGATACAGCCGTCCGGCTGAGCGGTCTCGCGCCGACCATCTACTCTGCGTATCTGCGGACTGGAGGCAGTGTCCAGAACTTTGACATCTCCTTCTACTCGACCCCGCAGGAACAGCTTACCACGCTGAGGAATTGGCTGGGCGAATTCACCAGGCACAGATACCATATGTCGGAGATTACGGTGCTGTCATTCTGTGCCCCAGAGGTATCCGCGGCCGCCCAGCTAGGTAGAAGCGGGGAAAAGTTTGTCGAGGTCGGACGCAGTGGCAATGGGTATAGGTATGCCTCCATCCACGCTTTCAAAGGATTGGAGTCCAAGGTTGTGATTCTTACGGATGCTGTGCTTGGTCTGCCAGAATTCCACAGAGACTTATTCTACATAGGAATGACACGTGCGACTGAGGTTGTGCGGGTGCTGTGCGATCAGCGGTCCCAGGACACTCTCTTGAGGTGGACCAGTGAGGGGAGCAGCCAATGAAGGAGCGCTCGGCACTCATTGAATGGCTTCGTGGGGAGCTGCTGGGCCCGTCACGGCCGCTTTCCGATCCGGTGCCAATCACGTTCTCAGGTACCGACTTCGACGACCCGGAGCCACAGAGGCGTGGACCGCAATGCTGGCAACCGGCAGGGGGCGATGCACAGGAGGTGCTCTATTACGAGAGGGAAACCCCCCATCGCAAGTACGGTGTTGGCCTTCTTCATCCAGCAGCGTCTGCCCACGCCATAGTACAGCCGCCGGAGGCGGCGGCTAACGCCGCTGACACACTTGGGATTGAGCCGGAAGGAGATGATCTGTCCCCGGAAGCTGCTACAGAGGGTGTTCCCGATGACCAGAGCAACGATACTCCACCACCCCTCGAAGACCAGCCGGATGATTTTGAGGTCACTAGTCCAGATGTCCGCCACCCGTCAACGGTTGGTATCTCGTTTTGTGTAATTATGGGAGAAGGCGGCCGTCTTGTAGTGCGACTGCCGTCCAGCCGGCGCTTCCCTTGGCAGTCTGAAGAGGAGCCAGCATTTGCTCTTAATGGCCGGTATGAGCTCTGCAAACGCCGTTGGACGGATGACCATGGGGCACCTCGTGAGGCGCCCATGTGGCGACGTCATCCGGCCGTCATCCCTGACACGGAAGTAGTAGTCGAGGCCTCCGCCCTGGTTCACGGTCGTCTGATTCCGTACACCGTGGCCATGCCGGACGGATCGCCAATCGCGCTGAAGCTGGACTTATTCCCAAGGAGGCTTAGCGGGCATCGCGATACTTGGCTTATCACTGTCGTTCTTCGCAACGTTAGCGCATCAGTCAACGACCATGAGCCAAAAGGAGCCATTCTCTACCAGACCTACTTCGAGGTAGCGACCCAGAACAGTGCTTTCGCACCCTATCCCGAAAGTACGCGTCCTTTCGAACAACTCGATCAGGATGAGCAGTCGCTCGCGCTTCTGTACCGGGATGCGCGCACATGGGGCATTGGTCACGGATGCGCGGCCGGCTGGGACGAACCCCTTGGGGCCACGCCCACAACTGTCTATGCAGACGTTATGCCCGCGGTTGAGTTGCCAAGTATGACACCGGATGTTGAGACCAGCACTGGTGAGCCGATAAGGCTGGCCATGAGGTCACTGGCGGAGCTTCCCGACGATGGTCAGGGTCCGGCCTGGGCCTCGCTGATAGACCTTGCCGAGGAATATGCCCGGTGGATAGACCGGCGGCGGGGGGATCTTGAAGGCCTACCAGAGAACCTACGCTCTGTCGGGGCTCTTCATCTCGAGAGCTGCGCAACGTGTCTCGGTCGTATTGAGACGGGTATCGCCCTCCTCAAGCGTGACGACCGCGTTCGCAGGGCCTTCAGGCTCGCCAACTTGTCGATGCTGCTCCAGCAGATAGCCGCGAAGCAGCTGACCCGTCGTCCCCTCGCTTGGGACCCTGCCAGGAGGATGGCGACCCCGGAGGGGGATCATGTTTCACCCTGGCAACTGTACGTCACGAGGGGCGAGGCTGACGACATAGGTTGGTGGCGCGCATTCCAGATTGCCTTCCTCGTCATGTCTCTTGAGGGTGTGGCCATTGGACGCTCGCCCGAGCGCGAGGTAGTAGACGTCATTTGGTTCCCGACGGGTGGCGGTAAGACAGAAGCCTACCTCGGCGTCATGGCGTTCTACGCGTTTCACGAGCGCCTACTCATGGAGGGGGGTACAGGTCTTCCGCGGGATGGCACCAATGTGATGCTGCGCTACACGCTCCGAATGCTAACAACGCAGCAGTTTCAACGGGCAGCCAGTCTAATCTGCGCCATGGAGTTTCTCCGCCGCCACCATGCGCTGCATGGCATTGGCGCTATCTTTGGCGCTCGCTTTTCCCTTGGCTTGTGGATCGGCGGAGAGGGCTCCCCCAATACCATTGTCGACGCTAAGGCTCACATCTCAGCGTTCAAAAAAGGCTTCGAGGATGGGAACCCTCTAGTGCTGACCGAATGTCCTTGGTGCAGAGCAGAGATAGGAAGATACGAGGGCGCCAAACCTACTCTGACGCCCAAACTGTCCGACAACCAGTGGCACCTGGCCCGAACCAGGGGCATTACCGACGTCGCAGGCGAGGGCCCCCTCCTTCACTGTCCCGACAGTCGTTGTGCGTTCGGGCTCGAACGCTGGCATAGCTGGCTACCCGTTGAGGTTATCGACGAGCGGATCTACCGCAACCCGCCCACCCTAGTGATTGCCACGGCGGACAAGCTCGCGATCGTCGCTTATCGTCCGCAGGCGGGGGCGCTCTTCGGGAGGAGTCTTGCCGGAGACCACCCGCAACAGGTCCGCGTCCCACCCGGGCTCGTTATTCAAGACGAACTTCACCTCATATCTGGCCCGTTGGGAACTATGTACGGCCTTTATGAGGGCATCTTCGAGCGCCTCTGCTCTATCGAGGATGGTGACACGTGGGTAAAGCCCAAGCTGATCGCTTCGACGGCGACCATCCGGGGGGGCAGGGAGCAGGTCCTGGCGCTCTATGCCCGAGGACACACAAGCCTATTTCCCGCTCCGGGCCTGGCTATGGGGGACTCTTTCTTCGGGACCTACGCGCGGGCTGACGATGGGAGGCTCAAACCTGGCCGGCTATACCTTGGCATCCACGCCAACGATTACGGCTCCATTCTCACCACCCAAGTAAGGACCTTTGCCTCCGCGCTATTTCGCCCCTTCGCCCTTGACGTCGACAAGCGTGACCCATGGTGGTCTCTTCTCGTGTTCTACAAAAGCATACGTGAGTTAAGCGGTGCGAAAACATTGTTTGATTCCGACATCCGCTCTCGACTCAAGTTCTTGTTCAATCGGGAACAGTTCTCATCCTCCAGCAGGAGGACCCTTTCGATTGTTGAGGAGCTCACAAGCCGCCTTTCCCAAGCTGAAATCGTGGGCATGCTGGATCGCCTGTCGACAGCCTACACGGGGTCTAGCAAGAACGTGATTGACGCTTGCTTGGCCTCCAACATCATTGAGGTCGGAGTCGATATTGAGCGGCTCTCCCTCATGGGCGTCGTTGGACAGCCAAAGACAACTGCCCAGTACATTCAGGTTACTGGCCGCGTGGGACGGCGTTGGGCCCAGCGTCCAGGTCTTGTTCTGATGATCTACAACCCCGCGAAGAGTCGGGACCGCTCTCACTTCGAACAATTTCACTCCTATCACCGCCGCTTGTACGAGCGAGTGGAGCCAACATCGGCGACTCCATTCGCGGTCTCCGCGATCCAGCGCGCCCTTCCTGGTGCCCTAATCGTTTGGGCGCGCCAGCACAGTAAGGCTCCAGTGCAAGCCCATGCCGCATACGAGACCGCCCTCGAGGATGGGTTCGATCTACTTCGAACCCGGTGTTCCGTTGTTCAGACTCCCGAGGATATTCCCCGCTCGTTGGAGGAACTGGTTAGGGGCAGAAGCGACCTCGAGAACAAATGGAGGCTCAATCCACAGAAATGGGAGGAGTTTCCCCCGAGCGTTGAGGGGGAATATCTAATGCTTTGGCCCGGACAGTTCGCGACCCGCG